>DAORHS010000221.1:0-7095 GCA_035438165.1 Prosthecobacter sp. | reverse complement strand
ACTCGGCAGGGAAGGTTTCCGTGGCGGTGAGGCCGAACTCGATCCGCCGCTCGCTGACCGGCGGCGGAACGTCGTCGCGTATCTGACGGGTGAAATCACCAGTATAGAAGGGCGGCTTGCCGGTGAACAGCTCGTAGAGCGTGCTGCCGAGGGAGTAAATATCGTCGGCGATGCTAGCCGACCTGCCGGCAGCCTGCTGCGGGCTCATGTAGGCGAGCGTGCCAGTCGAATTCCCCGCAATGGTGACGCGGGACATGGAGTCCTGGATGCTGCGCGCGATGCCGAAGTCCATGATCTTCAAATCACCCTGTGAATTGATGATGAGGTTCGGGGGCTTGAGGTCGCGGTGGGCGATTTTTGCGCTGCGATGGGCGTAGGACAGGCCGTCGAGCATCTGTACCACCCAGCGTGCGATCTGGCGCGGCTCGAAGACTTTGTTCGGCTGGCGCACACGCAACTTTGCCAGTGTGTCACCATCCACATACTCCATGCAGATGGCCGCATGCTGGTCGTCGAGGAAGAAGTCGAAAATTCTGACAATACTCGGATGGGCAAGATCCTGACCCCGGCGGGTCTCGCCTTTCAACTCCTCGATCGCGGCATCGTCAGAGCGCAGTGTGTCGGGAGCAAACTTCAGCGCCACCTCGCGGCTCAGCAGCGTGTCCTCGGCCAGCCAGACCACGCCCATGCCACCACGGCCAAGCACCCGCTTCAGCGCAAAACGGCCAAAGGCCAGATCCCCGGACTGCTGCCCGCGCATCGTGGCTCCGAATTCAATGTCATCGAGGTGGGAGGGAACCTGTTCGCTCATGGCATGGTTTTTCTGGGAATACTGCGCTTAGTGCGTTGCAGAGCCACGTTAACACAAGAAACAGGCCGCCTGGCGGCGGCCTGTGCGAAAACTACAGTTTTTTGCCTGGGCTGCTGCTCCGATCAGCGGCTGTAGGTGGATGGTTTTGTCACCGCCTGGAAATCGTCCGGGGAAGTGTGCGAGTGGCTGGTGGAACTGCGGGACACGGTGCGCACAGGGGTCGTGGGCTTGGGCTGCACGACGTAGGTGTGATAGGTGCAGTTGGAGAGCAGCAGCGCTGCGGCGAGGGTGAGGATGTGGATTTTCATGAGATGGGTGATGTTGGGAAAGAAATGTCCGGATGCAGGAATCCAGTTTCGCGGGTTAGTTATTTCTTGCCAGATGAATCGGCGGGCACTTTCTGCAAGGGCATGCTCGCCGCGCCGCCTCCAGTGGGATCCCCGCCGCCAGAGCCGTCGAGGATGACGCCTTCCTTCGCCACGCCGCGGCGGCCGACCAGCACGGTGTAGGAGGCCAGGCCATTGGCGCGCGCCATGTGCAGATAGACCACCGCAGTGCCGTTGTAGGAAGAACGGAACTGAACGCCGGCCAGCT
This sequence comes from Prosthecobacter sp., assembly GCA_035438165.1. Classification (GTDB taxonomy): domain Bacteria; phylum Verrucomicrobiota; class Verrucomicrobiia; order Verrucomicrobiales; family Verrucomicrobiaceae; genus Prosthecobacter. The sequence goes on along the minus strand of DAORHS010000221.1, from coordinate 5,690 downwards.
TGGAGGAACGGCGGTCGTCCAAGATGAGCTGGCCCACCTCATCATACACATAGATGTCCACATCACGCGCGAAGTCGTCAGTGCCGACCAGGAACACATAGTCCAGGCCGCGCACCACTGGGATCAGGAAGCGCACCGCACCGCCGGTGGTCAGCATCCCGGAATGATCGGTGGGCGCCATCTGGAACTGCTTGTGAATGTAAGGGTCTGCCATGCGGTAGGCCACATCCTCCGCCTGGGCGGGATCAGCGTGAAGTGCACGGATGGAGAGCATCAGAATGCCAAAAACAACAAGGGTGAGGTAGGAAAGCTTCATAACAAGAACAGATTACGCAGGATGGGCCAATGACTGCAACAAAAATGTCCGCCTCGTTCGCCTTAGGACACAAATTCTTCCGTCAGCTCCCGTGCCAGCTCGTTGACCCGGCGCACTTTTTCCGCCGGTATGGTGCCTTCAATCGGGATGTTGACGATGGTGTAAAGCTCGGCCAGCGCGGCGATGAGACGAGCCACGCGCGGGGCGGCCTTGGTGGAATCAGGCAGCGCCTGCATCTCCTCCTGCATGGCTTTGACCAGCAGCGGCTCGCGCAGAAGGTTGGAGAGCTGGGGCGTGTAGTTCTTGTCCACCACATGCGCCGCATAATGCACGCCCTGCAGCCAGCCGGCGGCGATGATGAGCGTGCGGCGCTTCTCATTGCCCTTTTGGTTGAGCGAATGAACGATGTCAACCTGGAGGCAGCCCATTTCCCAGAACACCAGGGTCCACTGGCCTTTGTTGGCCAGGGCGCGGGTTTTTTGCGCGCGCTCCAACTGAGCGTCGCTGACATTGAGCTTTTTGGACAGGCTCTCGATGTCGCTGGAGCACTCGTTGAGCGCGTTCGCGTCCTTGGCCTTCACCGCCATGATGCCGTCGGCGATGCGCACGCCCAGCGCGAGGCAGATGCTGGTTTCGTCCTTCAAGGCCGACAGATCCGCGTTGTGAGACAGCTCGCGATAGACGCCGCCCCAGGCCACCGCCTTGCCCCCCAGCGCAGCATCCAGCCCGAGCAGCTTGTCCATCGGACTAGGCAGGCCCAGTTCGGAGTTTTTCGCCTGCGAGAGGTCGAACGGCGCTTTTTCCTCCTGCGCGTTCAGGGCGGTGGCGGCGAGGCAGCAGGCGAGGAAGGGAGGCAGGCAGAATCTTTTCATGACAAAGCAGGGTTCTGTTTTAGTTTCGGCACGCGAGATGACCGGTATCATGCGTCGCCGTAAAGTTAACGCCTTCTCACTCACCATGGTCAAGCCTGTTTCCACTTTGTGCGCAAAAACATCCGCGACCGCCTGCGGGACGCGGAACATGCTGCTTATTGTCCTCGGCAGCACCATGTTAGGGCTTTCCGCCTGCGGCGAGAACGAGGAGCATGTGCTGCAAATGCGGCAGTTGCGTGAAAAGCTCGTCGCGATGGAAAAAAGGGCTGCGGAGGCCGCATTTGAGTTGGAGGCCGCCCGCAAGGCACCACCACCGAAAGACACGACGGGTGACACGGCGCAAAAACTGGCCGCGGCAGAAACCCGTGCCGCCGCGCTGGAACAAGAACTGCAAGCCGCGCGTAAAGCCGCGCCCCCGCCGGCATCCGGCGGGAGCACGCCTGACAGCGTGGAAAGCTTCAAGCGGCTGCTCAAGCAAATGCAGGCCGACCTCCAGCGAAAAACTCAGGAGCTGGCCGATGTGATAGCGCAGGAGCTGCCTGCCGCCAACATTGAGGAAACCACGTTGAAAAGACTGCGCCCGCCTGCAGAGATCGCATCAGCGTTCCAATCCGCCGTGGTCTTCACCCTCACTGATGCAAGCGGCCAGCGCCGGGTGCTGGAATTTCCCGTACAGGCCGGACTGGACGGCCAGTGGCGCATGCCTGGTTTGGCGGATGTGCGGCAGCACATCACCGCGCCGACTGTGACCGCCGCAGCCACCCCGCCGCCGAGCATGCCTCAAAATGTTGGGCACCCCACCGTGGCGGCACCGGCCACGCCTGCGCTGCCGGGCGGAACCGGTCCGGCAGGCGCTGGCGCGACGCCGACGGTTGTCATCCAATGGGAGAAAGCGGCCAGCCGCACAGCGCCTGCCGCCACGGCGACCGCGCTGCCCGCCACACCCGCCACACCCGCGACATCCACCGCAGCCGTCAGTCCCCGTCCTGCACCGCCTGCCACCCCCGCCGTTCCAAAGCCGATCATGCCGGTGCAGCAGGACGTGCAAATCCGTTTCGAGTAACCACGTCTTTTTCAGCAAGAACAAGCCCATGAACACGCGCCCGATCCTCCACGCCGTCCGTCATGCCGGCAGCATCATGGGCGTGCTGCTCCTTGTAGGCTGCCTGGAAAACGAAACACAAGTGCAGGAACTGCGGCAGTTGCGGGAGAAGCTCACGGCGGCGGAAAAAAAACTGGCTGCGGCAGCCAACAAACCGCCAGCCGCCAACAGCGAGAAGCAGGAAATGGCGCAAAAGCTCCAGCAGGCCGAGGAACGGGCCGCAGAACTGGAAAAAAAACTCAAGGCGGCCGAGTCCAGGCCGCCGACGGCTCCCAACATGGCCTATGGCAGCACCGACAGCCTCGGCCTGCTGGTGGATACGATGGAAAAGGACCTTCTTGGCAAAGTTGAGGCGCTGCGCGTCGAACTCGCGCGGTCTTTTCCTCCCACCAGCCTGCTGGACACCACGATCAAGCGGCTGCGGCCGTTGGAAAAAATCGCGGCCGCCTACGACTCATCCATCACCTTCAAGATCGCCGATGAGGCGGGCAGCACGCGCACCCTGGTCTTTCCCGTTCAGCCCGGCACGGACGGCCGCTGGCACCTGCCTGGCGTGGCCGTGGTCGAAAAGCAGATCAAGGCGTTCATCAAGCCTGAATGGCCGCCGAGCGTGGCCAGCCACGGCGGCTTGCACCCGCCCATGGCACCGCTGCCCCTGCCGCCAGGCTACAGTGGCAAGCCCGCCAATGCGGACAGCAAAAACCAGCCGGTCATCATCAAGTGGGACAGCCCGCCAAACGTCACCCCGTCATCTCAGGTGCCGCCGGTGGCCGCCTCTGCCCCTGCGCCACAAAACAACGCTGTCGCGCCGCCTGTAAGCGCCACCCCCGCGTCGGCCAGCACTTCACGCCCGCGCGTGCACGATCCGGTCATGCCGGTGCAGCAAGAGGTTCAGGTGCGCTTCGAATAATCTGCCGTCTGCCGTCTTTCGCGCATGTCCGTTACCTCCCGCCTCGATCAGGAACTGGTGGAAAAATTCAACCTGGAGTCGCGTCTTCACGCACCTTCCCAGCTGCACCGCCGCGCCCGTGCCACGCTGCGGCGGCAGCCCGGTGCGCCGCCGCTGCTGGTCAGTTGGGCGCAGCACCCGCCGCTGCCGCCGGACGCCGTGACACGGCAGCAGGATCTCGCCATTCGCATGCAGGCGTCGTCCACGCCGCTGCTCACTGCGGTCAGCGAGCATCGCTTTGGGCCGGAATCTCACTGGATGTCTGCCGTTTTGCCGCAAGGCCAGGAGTTGCGGGACATCTTGCGCGTCCAGCAGCATTTGTCCGTGGAGCAGATGGAGTGGCTGCTGGACAGGCTGGGAGAGGCGCTACGCTCGGCAGTGGACATGGGCTGGCCGCGTCTCGCCCTGGACGCCACCCAGATCATCGTGGATTTCACCACCAACGCCATGACTGTGCTGATGCCAGACATGCCGCTCTTCGGCCTCCCGGTTTCTGCGCAGACCGATGCCACGCAGACCATCGCCTTCAATCCTGCCGCCTTCGCAGGTGTCGATGACGATCCGGTGCCCGGCTGCACGCGCGGTTATGTGACGCCTCTCGCCATGCTCTGTGTCGAAATGCTCGGTGCCTCGGCTGGCGGCAGTGAGGGGCAAAACGAGCGTTTCCGCGCCATTCCAGCCCTCACCATTCATCAAAACACCTTACTGCGCAGCGCGCTTGCCGGGACGCAGCGGCACAGCTTTGAGACACTGGACGAGTTCGTCACCCAGTTCCTGGGAGGCGGTGAAGTCAAGGCGGCGACGGGCCATGCCGCCGCAGTTTCAGCCCCGTCCGGTGGCGCTGCTGAAAGCGGCGGAGTTTATCGCACAGGATCATCCGGTACCTCCTCCACCTCGGCCCGCGTCTCAGGCGGCGTCACTGCGGCTCCGATCACACGAAAATACCACGCCCCGGTGGATGAAACGCTGCTGCAAACCATGCCCGCGGGCTATACGCGCGGTCATGAGCTGCGCACTCGTGACAACTGGCGGCTGCACACGGCCCTTCACCCCGCCTTTGGCGAAGTGCTACTCACCGCGCTTGATGTCACCGCCGAAGTCGGCGAGGCGGTGCGCCGCCTGCTCGCCCACATGCAAAAACTGCAGCAGTCCGCATGCCCGGAATTGCTGCGTCCGGTCGATGTCAGATGCGACCAGCGGGTGCTGCATGTGGCGCGACCGCTGCCGGCCGGGCGCACGTTGCTCGACGCCTTACGCGAACGGCGCTCCTTTCCCCGTCCCATAGTAGCGCGGCTGCTGGCCTCCATCCATGCATCCTATGAAGCACTTTGGGCGCTACTGGACTCGCGTTGCATGGCCGCCTCGCTCGACCAGTTCTGGCTCCCCCACGGCGGCAACGAGGCGGACGGCCACGGCCTGCTGCTGGATGCACCGCAAATCGCGCTCGAGTCTGTCGGTCGCAGCCCCGGTCCGTCCGCGCGTCCGGTAAGCCACTTCGCCCGTCTGACGCTGCTGCTGCTCGGACAGGGCGGCAGCCTTGCCGGAGAAGACGACTCACGTTTCACACCCGTGCCGGAGCTCAGCGCTGACATTAACGGGCTGCTGCGCCGCGCCATCGCGCCCGACCCGCCGGGAGACCTGACCCTCCCGCGCCTTTTGGCGCAACTCACCGCCGCCCTGGCCGGGCACACTGCTGTGGCCCAAGCCAGTCGTCATGTGCTCCAGGTTCCCGAAGATCTCCGCGCTAGCGCACCGCCGCCTAACACGCGCCTGCGTCTCAAACCCCTGGAAAACTCTCAGCCCGTCATCTCTCTCTGCGCGGATGATTCGCTCTGGCTAGGACGTGCCAGCACGCACAGCGACTACGTCGCGCACTTCGTTCCTCACAATCACATCACCAAAGAGCGCACCCTTCGCATCAGTCGCGCCCAGGCCCGGCTCTTCATGCAAAACGGACAGGTCTTCATCCAGGACATCGGCACCACCAACCCTTCCTTCACCGCCGGGCGGCGCATCAGCGGACCGGAAATCGCCGAACTGCCTATGACTCTCGTCCTCGCCGGCGAATATCCGGTGGAGGTGCGCCCGCTCAAGTCCGTCTATGCCACGCCCGGGCCTGCCGTCATCGGCTGGCCGCCTGTCAGCCGCCGCTCCCTCCGCCGCGGCGGCTGCGCCCTGTTTTCCCTCGACTCCGGTACCGCGCCATTCGAGGCCGCGTGGCTGTTCACGGATGCCAGCCTCGCCGCCGATAACACCGGCCGCCTTGCCTTTGACGACAAGGATCCCCACAACAGCATCGCCCGCTTTCATCATCATGCGGACGCTTTCTGGGTCGAGGCCACCGCCGCGTCCATGATCGACCTCAACGGCCGCCGTCTCAATCCGGGCGACGTGGCCCCGCTCAAACCCGGTGACGAGCTGCGCCTCCTTGGCCAGTTGTTTCAGGTCCAG
>DAORHS010000220.1:0-7130 GCA_035438165.1 Prosthecobacter sp. | reverse complement strand
CGGTGTCAAAAAGCGGTTTGAGCTTCGTAAGTTTTTCGAGGCTCGAGTCGGCGCGAATGCCGTTGTCGGTCGAAACGACGTTTTTGCCAAGCACGGGGGCGATTTCCTGGTTCAGCAGATGATTGGCCTGGGTGGCGCGGAGGTGGCTGCGCATGGCAAAGGCGTCCTGCATGTCGCGTGTGATGCCGAACTCGCGGGCGAGCACTTCAGCCGTCTGGCCCATGTTCAAGCTGGAGACGGGATCGGTGAGGCCAAGCTTGATGCCGATGACAGGCGCAAAATCAGCCGGGCGGAAATGCAGCGCGGCCCTGGCACGGCCTTTAAAGTCGCGTGCCCGGCTCATGGCGGTGAATTTTTCCACCGCAGGCCGCGAGAAATAGAACGGCATGTTGCTCATGCTCTCCGTGCCGCCGACGACGAAGACCTCGCCCTGCCCCGCGCACATCTTGGCATGCGCGAGCGTGAGGGCTTCCAGGCTGGAGGCACAGTTGCGGTGCACGGTCATCGCGGGTTTCGATTCCGGCAGACCGGCCCGCAGGGCGATGACGCGGGCGATGTTCATGGCTTCCGGAGGCTGCCCGACGCAGCCGATGATGGTTTCATCGACAAGCATCGGATCAATGCCGGTGCGTGTGAGAAGGGCGGCGACGGCGTGGCGGCCGAGTTCAACAGCATCCAGGTGTGCGAGGTCGGTTCCCGCACGCGAGAATGGCGTGCGAACCGCGGAGACGATGACGAGAGAGGGAGTTTTCATGGCGTTAGGAGCTGAGTGCCACAGGGGATGCGGCGGGTTGGGCTTTGGGGCGATGATCGACGAGTTTCTCCTCCTTCAGGAGGCGGCCGACGCCGAGTTGATCGCGCATTTCGGAAAGTGAATGGAAGTGGAGGCCGTTCGGCGTGATCTCCGTGGCTTCGTGAAAGCGGCGGGACACGGCGAGTTCGAGTTCAGATTCGCGCACACCGGGTTCCGCGGTGAGATGCAGATGAACCTCGTCCGTTTCGAGCGGGTCGTCGTGGCGCTTGCGCAGTTCGATCTGCCAGGCGGCGATGCCCTTTTGATCATCCAGCAGGTGTTCGAGCAGATTGAAGTTCACCAGCGTGCCCTTGAGCTTGTCCACATGAAGCTCGCGCACTTCGCTGACGCGCGAGATGGGACCGATCAGACGCGGGCAGGTGCGGCCGCAATTGGGACACTTTTCCCAGGTGAGACCGCCTTCGGCGATGTCGCCGGTGCGGTAACGCAGAACCACGGTGCCGCGCGCATTGAGCGGTGTGAAAACGATCTCACCCGGATGACCGTCGGGAACAAGCTCGCCGGTCACGGGATCGATGAGTTCAATGATTCCAAGGTCCGGGCTCAGGTGATAGCCGCTGGCATCGTGCGACTCGCCGACGCATTCAGGGAAGGCCATTTTCGCCTCAGTGAAACCGTAGGTGGCCATGACGCGCGCATCGGGACTGCCCAGACCGGTGGCCAGATCGCGCAGACGGGCGCGGAGGCCATCGGCCACTTTTTCCCCCCCGAGAACCAGGCGTTTCAAGTTGGGCCATTGCCTTCCGGTTTCATACGCCTCACGCAGAACATGGTAAATGAAGGTGGGCATGCCGATCAGGATGTCCGGCTGAATTTTGTCGATGAGCTTGATGTTGCCGTCGGTGCCGAGCGTCTTGCCGCCGCCGGTGCTCAGCATGAAGGTGCCAAAGCCGAGACCGGCGTGATGCGCCAGCCAGAAGGCCAGATGCGGCGCATAGGGGAAGAGGTTGATGTGTTTGAAGTCACGCTGCGAACGCCCGGCGAGCATCAAACGGCTGCCGCTGATGTCGAGATTGCGCAGGTCGTGTTTGGTGTAGAGAAATGGAACTGGATCCGATGACCGTCCTGTGGTGCTGGTGAAAAGGATCGGGCGAAACTCGGCTTCCGCGTGCTCTTTGGCCGCGGCACGTCCATGCATCAGGGCATCGAGCCACGTGGCGGGATCACGGCGCAGTACAAGCTCATCCGGAACGAGCACAAAGTCCCGCGGAGTCACGAGATCCTTCTTTGAGGTCATCGGCACATGGCTCCAGTCATCCAGCGACTTGATGTCGGACGGATGAATGCCCTGTTCATCGAACACACGCCTGTAATGCGCGCTGAAGGGGATGACCCTGTGATGCAGGTAGTCGCGCAACTGCGGGAGCTGCCAGTGTTGCCAGACCTCAGGCGGCGTGGCGTTCCAATCGGGTGTTTGCCGGAGAAATTTCATGGCTGATTGTCTCCTGGTTGAGGTTGTTGTCTGTCTGAAGCAGGGTACGGATGGCAGGCAGCGCGGCGCTCGCGGCGTCCTGGCCTGCCTGCAGGTACTGCCCAAAATTTTCAAAATCATGCCACGTTGACATGGTGAAACGCGGATGAATGACCACGTCAGCGGCGGCCTCCTCCTTGGCAATGAGATGAAGCTGGGCCGCCATCAAGGCGCGGCGGAAGGTGTCGAGCACATTCCCATGGGCGAGGAGGTTCACCTTCTGCCAGAAGGAGCGGAACATGCGCGAAAAAACAGGATACACCGGCTTGCCCTCCGGGATGAAGGTGCGGTCGCAATTGGCTTCAAAATCTTCCGGCGTCGGCATGACGTTCACCGCGATGACGTAGTCGAGGTTGAAGCGTTTCTTGAGCAGGGAAACAGGAAGGGGTTCGGAAGCTCCGCCATCGGTATAGCGGCGGCCATTGAGCGTGACCGGGGCGCACACAGCCGGAATGGCCGAACTGGCATGCACGGCATGTGAGACGATGCCAGAGTCAAACACATGCGGGGTCAGCCGGTCCAGATCCGTGGCGATGACGATCAGTGGTTTGTCGAGATCTGCAAAGGTCTTGCCGCCCAGATCGCGTTCGAGGTGCAGACGGAGCTTCTCACCACGAATCAACCCCTGTGACGGGGGGATAATGAAATCCATCAGCGCCTTCAGCGTCGCACGGTCTTTAATCTCACGTGCGCGCTCCTCAAGCTGCGCTCCATTGAGACCAGCCGCCCACAGGGCACCTACATAGGCCCCCATGCTACAGCCCGCGACGGCAGCTATGGAGATGCCCTCTTCTTCGAGTACCTTAATGACTCCGGCATGGGCCAGGCCACGTGCACCACCGCTGGAGAGAACCAGCCCGATTCGAGGCGTTTTACCTCCCCCTGAGCCGTGCTTTGAGCTTTCTTCGGCACGGCTCCATCCCCGGAATGGAGGTTGGAGTTGGGCGTTCATGGCCTGTGGTGGTTGTTATCAATTTAGACCCCTGATGTGAGAAAATGATTCAAAAATAGGAGGTTTTTGTGCATAAGTTCACCTTCATGAACGACGACGACCTCAACCGCATGCTCAGACGTGCCGCCTCCGCCTCACCGGCGGGAGTTCCGACGGCGCTGGAGGAACGGATCATGGCGCGTGTGCGCACGGATGACGGCCGGGCGAAACGCTGGCGATCGTTTGTGCAATGGCTACTGATCCTGGCGGCCGCGTCAGCCGTATTGACAGCAGGAATGGTGGGATGGTCCATGGCATCCCGCGACACCACGCACACCACACCTCCAGCAATGGAACTGTTCCGCGAAGGGCTGCCAAAATGACCTCGCGTGTGAAATGGCTGCTGGCTTCGATGGTCGGCTCCGCCGTGCTGGCCGGAGCCACCGCGTGGTTCGTCACGGACTGGACACTTCACCGGCACGGTGAAAGCCATGCCCATGATCATGCGGAGACAGATCTGCATGCATGGATGCATGAGCACCTCGACATCACACCGGAGCAGCATGAGAAGCTGGAGCCCATCGAGGCGGCCTTCGAGCGGCAGCGAAGAGAACTCAAGACCGAGATAAGCGCAGCCGATCACGCCCTGGCCCTCGCACTCGGCGCGGCCGACACGAATGACGCGGCCCTGAACACGGCCCTCGAACGGCTGAACCAGGCCCAGGGGGCTCTGCAGCGTGCGACGCTGGAGCACTTTTTTGCCATGAAACGCTATCTGCGTCCTGCGCAGGCCAGCAAACTCCTGGAGTGGACCCATGACAGCCTCACCCGCGATTGAAGTTCTGCTGCCGCTGCAGGCCGGAACCAGCGCCGACGAGGCGCTGGAGGCAACACGTATTCGGGCCGCACAAGCCGGTGACATGGCCGCGTTCGAGTGGATCGTGCGGCAGCATGAAGAGCGGCTGTTCGGCTTCTGCTGCCGCTGGCTGCGCTGCGTGGAAGATGCCCGTGAAGTCTGCCAGGATGCGTTTGTGCGCGCGTGGCAGGCACTGCCCGAATTTGAAGGCCGCGCAAAGCTCTCGACCTGGTTGTATCAGATCGCGCTGAACTTGTGCCGCGACCGCGCCAAATCGCGCGCCTCACATCAACGCGAAAGCACGACCACGATCGACGCCATCGAGCATCCGCTGCCGTGCCCGCAGAGTTCTCCTGACGTGAGTGCCGAATGGCGGAGTGAAATGCAAAAGCTCGAACGTGGCCTGGCCGTACTGCCAGAAAAACTGCGTGCGGCCCTGATCCTCAACGCCCTGGAGGGACTGAGCCACGAAGAGTGCGCCGAGGTGCTGAACTGCTCTCTGCGCGGTGCAGAAGGCCGCGTTTATCGGGCCCGACAGATGCTGATGAAGTGGTGGGACGAAGAGAGGTGACGCTCAGCCCGCCGTCGTCATGGGCAACTGCAGTTTGGTCTGGCTCGACTCCTGTGTCTGAAAAAAGCCCACCTGGCCCGTTCCCACATCATACAGCGCTCCAACGATGGCGATTTTCCCCTCGCGCACCAGTTTGTCGAGCGCAGCACTGCGCTCACGGATGACCTGGATGGTGTGGATGACATTACGGCGGGAAATCTCATTGGAATAGGCTGCCTTTTCGCCAGGCAGCCATTGATTGGGCTGTTTGCAGGTCTTCATGTCGATGGACTGCTGAATCTCGGTGACGAGTCCGTCGAGATTTCCGCAGCCCGTCGCCTCGGCGGCGGATTTCTGGCTGCAAATGAGGTCCACGGCGGCATTCACCGCGCCACAGCTCGTGTGGCCCATGACCACGACCAGCTTTGATCCCGCCACCACGCACGCGTATTCCATGCTGCCAATGAGGTCACGTGCGGCGATGTTGCCCGCCACACGCGCGCTGAAAATGTCCCCGAGACCGAGGTCGAAAATGACCTCCGCCGGTGTGCGGGAATCAATGCAGCTCAGCACGGCGGCCATGGGAAACTGGCCGGAGGCCGTGGCGGCCACCTGGCGGCTGAAGTCACGCTGAATGCGCTCGCCGGCGAGGAAACGCCTGTTTCCCTCCTGTAGAACGCCCAGAACGGCGGCGGGTGTCAGGCTGCTCTGCACCTCGCGGCTGGTGTAGTCGATGAACTCGATGTGATCATTGAAATCATAATGCTCCTTGAAGCCCACAAGGCTGACCTCCACGCCGTGCGCCTTCGACGTCGTGTCATGGAAGTCGGAGATCAGATCCCGGATGTCGGGGTCGATGTAGTTCGTCTGGCGTGCGTCAATGAGCACATGACCTCCGCGCGGCACGCCATGGAGCGTGCGCTCGATGGAGGCGCGGTTGAGGAAGCTCACCTGGTTCGCCAGCTCGATGCGCAGGACTTCGCCGGCGGTGTGTTTCTCCACGATGCGGCGCAACGGGCGGCGCAGATTGCTGTGCAGGATGAACAAGATGCTGATGCCCAGGCCGATCAGCACACCGACGAGCAGGTCCGTCACGAGGATGGCCGCGATCGTCATCATGAAAGGCAGGAACTGCCGCGTGCCCTCCGTCCACATCTGCCGGAACAGCGCGGGGCTGGCCAGCTTGAGGCCGGTCATGATCAAAATGGCCGCCAGCGCGGACAGCGGGATCTCATTCAGCCACTGAGGCACGGTGACGAGGCAAAGAACGAGCAGAACGCCATGAAGGACGGCGCTGATCTTCGTTCTTCCGCCAGCGTTGATGTTCACTGATGAGCGCACGATCACGCTGGTCATTGGCAGCCCACCGATGAGACCTGCGGTGATGTTGCCGATGCCCTGGGCCACGAGTTCGCGATTCGGCGGCGACTGGTGCTGGTCAGGGTTGATCTTATCGACCGCTTCGAGATTGAGCAGCGTCTCCAGGGTGGCCACAAGCGCGATGGTCACCGCAGCCTTGAAAATCGCAGGATTGCTGAAGCCGGCGGCATCCGGGAATTGCAGGAAACCCAGAAACGCCTGGAAATCATTCGCCACGGGCACATTCACAAGATGACTGGCTTTGATCTCCCAGACGTGCCCCATCTTCCGCAGAATCAGGTTGATCCCCACACCCATGACCACCACGACCAGCGCGGAGGGCACCGGACTCTTTTTGAGCGCTTTGCTGCGATCCCACAGCATGAGCAGCACGACTGACAGCAAGCCGATGATCGCCGCGCCGGGCTGGACGTCTGAAAGCGTCGCCCACAGCTCGGAGAAGGTGTTCTCATGGTCCGGCTGCTCGAAACTCATCTCCCCCTCCGCATCAGCGTCATGGCCGAAGACATGTGGAATCTGCTTCAGGATCAAAATCAGGCCAATCGCCGCCAGCAGCCCCTTGATGACGCTGAGCGGAAAAAACGCGGCGATGAAGCCCAGCCTCAGCGTGCCCATCACCACCTGCATCACCCCCGCCACGACCACCGCCGTCAGAAACGCCTCAAAACTGCCCAGCGCCGCGATCTGCGCCGCCACGATGGCCGTCAGGCCCGCCGCCGGCCCGCTCACACTCTTGTGCGATCCGCTCAGCATGCCCACCAGCAGCCCCCCCACGATCCCGGAGATCAAACCGGAAAACAACGGCGCATTTGAAGCCAGCGCGATCCCGAGGCACAGCGGCAGCGCGACAAGGAAGACCGCTATGCTCGCAGTGATGTCTTTTGGCAAGGTGACAGCGAGGGGGGCTTTGTTGTGAGGCATGGCTTGGATAAAAACGGAGGATAAATTGCTACAGTTCCATGCTTTGACGATTCCGCTGTTTCAAATTGTCTGTTAGGTAATCCCGAAGTTTTGACGTCTACTGCCCCTGCTGCGGCAAGCACCACAGAGGAACTAGAACTTGTCCGGCCGCATCACACTCGCTTCGCTTTCGTATGCCACCATGGCGTAGGCCGCAAAGAACTCGCG
>DAORHS010000219.1:0-7159 GCA_035438165.1 Prosthecobacter sp. | reverse complement strand
GTCGCGGCGCTCGCTGAGCAGCGCCAGCTTTTCCAAAAGCTCGTCACCGAGGCGCGCAAGACCGTCAAGGAGTAGGGGCGGAAGAGTCTTGTTGCCCTTCCGCTGCAAATCGTGCTGGTCTTTTTCAACCGGCTCGGAGATGATGGGTGCCATGAATTCGATCATGGCACCCTTGGATGGAAGATGTCTCAGCCGCCGCGAGATCCTGCGCTCGCTGAGCGCCACCGCCGCTTTTGCCGCGTTCCCCTCCCTGCACGCGGCTTCCGCAGCCAGCAAAGACTCGCTGCCGATGCAGTTCTACAAGAGCCTGAGCGAGGAGCAGCACGCGAAGATCGTCCTGCCTGGCAACCACCCGAAACGCGGCTACGTGAGCAACTGGTGGTACATCTGCCCGGAACAGCGCCTGCACACCTTTTACACGAAGGAGCAGCAGGATCTGGTGCGGCAGATCTTTGAGTCGCTGCATCATCCGGAGCATCGCGAGAAGATGAACTGGCAGGTGCAGAAGGATCTCATGGGGCAGATCAAGAACACGCCCTCCGTCGGATTCTTCGGCGCGCCGGAGGACAAGGATTTTGAGTTTCTCTACACTGGGCATCATGTGACACGCCGCTGCAACGCGCTCACTGACACGGGCCTCGGCTTCGGTGGGCGTCCCATTTTCTACGGCAACTTCGCCAAGGCCTTCCGCGAGGAGAAGGACCACGCGGGCAACCCCTTCTGGTATCAGGGGCTCGTCTTCAACGAGTTCGTCAGCGCGCTCGACGGCAAACAGCAGGAAAAGATTCTCGTCGGTCGCGAACCGCGTTCTGAAAAACCCGCCGAGGTGATCGCGAAACGCAAGACCGACCTCCCCGGTCTCAGCGGTGCGGACCTCAGCAAGGACCAGCAGGCGAAGCTGCTGGAAACGATGCGCCGCATGCTGGTGTGCTTCCGCCCGGACGACGTCGCGGCGACGATGAAGATCATCGAGGACAAGAAGGTGGTGGAGCGCCTCTTCGTCTCCTGCTACGGCGGCCAGTTCGACATCGGCGGCGACAAGGTGTGGGACACGTGGCAGATCGAAGGGCCGGAGATGGTGTGGTACTTCCGCGGTTACCCGCACATCCACGGCTATTTCCATCTGGCGGTGTAGCCGGCTGGGGACAGGACGACGCGTCGCATCCCCTCCGGCCGTCAGCCCCACATCACTCGGCGGCGTTCTGTTTCCCGACGCGATAGACCGCCTGTTCGGTGCGGATGAGCAGATCGTTGTCGCACACCGCCATCGAGGCCAGTGTCTTCTCTTTGAGATCGCTCGTGGCCACCACCTGCAGCGTCTTGCCCGGCTTCACCACGGCGGAGGCGCCTTTCTCATCGATGGCGTAGATCAGGCCGTCAGCATACAGCAATGAGGCGGAGCTGGGACCGAGCAGGCGTTCTTCAAAATGCACCGTGTTCGTTTTCGCGTCGCGGCAGGTAAAGAGGCCGTTGTCCGCGAGCATGTAGAGTTCATCACCGATCACCAGCATGGAGGGATTGTGCGGCACGTACTTCGTCTCCTGCCAGACCACGTGGGTGTTCGTCACGTCGCCCTTGCCGTCCACCTTGATGGCGAGGCCCACCGGCTTGTCATAGCCCGTGCTCATGAAGATCATCCCGTGTGCAAACACCGGCCGCGGCACCACCGAGTAGCCCGTGCCATACATGACATGCCAGATCTCGCTGCCGTCCTTCGGGTTCAACGCCTGCACGATGCCGCTGCCGGCGCTGATCACCTGCTTCTGGCCCGCGACCTCGATGACGTGCGGCGTGCAGAAGGAAAACTTGCTCTTCGCCTCCGTGGCCGGGCGGGCGATCTTCCAGCGCGTCTTGCCAGTCGCCTTGTCCAGAGCGACCACGCACGGATTTTCCCTGCCGTCCGCATCGAAGATGAGCAGATCCTCAACCAGCACCGGACTGCCGCCCGTGCCATGCTGCGGCGCGTAACCGTTCTCCTGGGAGGTCCACACGATCTTCCCTGCCTCATCCAGACAGGCCGTGCCGTGATGCGAGAAATGCGCATACAAACGCCCCGCCTCATACACCACCGTCGGACTCGCCTGGCTGTTCTTCGCGTGCATCTTCAGCGCCGCCGGATCCTTCGCCTCAAGCACCTGCGTGTCCCACAGCATCTTCCCCGTCGCCGCATCGAGGGCGATGACATGCAGGTTCACCGGCTTCGGCGGTGGTGGCGGCGCCTTCTTCGCCGGCGCAGGCCGCTTGGAACCCTCTGCCTTGGGTGCCACGGCGACTGGAGGAGGCGCGACCGGCTCGGGTACCACCGCGGCAGTCGCGGCCGGATCCACCGGCAGTTCCACCGCCGTCGTGATGAAGATTTTCCCATTGGCCACCACCGGTGACGACCAGCCTTTGCCCGCCACCTCGGAGCGCCACACGATGTTCTTGTCCGGCGCCCACTCCGTCGGCAAACCCTTCGCGGTGGAGTACCCCTGTGCCGTCGGCCCGCGGAATTCCGGCCACAAGCCTTCGGCGTGAGAAGAAGCTGCCAGCAGGCAGAGCCCGAGAGAGGAGAGGAAGCGTGTGCGGATCATCATAAGAGAGGCCGAAGGAACGGCCCGCCATTCGACAAGCTTTCGGCACGCTGGATGAGTTGGCCAAAAAAAGAAGTCACCCACAGGCTCACGAAGATCCACCCAGACAAACTACCGCCACCAATCCGTCATCCGTCATCCGTCATCCGTCATCCGTCATCCGTCATCCGTCATCCGTCACTCTATCACTCCGTCACCTTCAAACACACCACCTCGCCCGCGTTGTTGCGGCACAGCAGGTGCTTCCCTGAGAGCACGGGCAGCACCCAGCATTTGCCTTCGAGCACTTGCGCACGTGACAGCACGGTGATGCCGCCGTCCGAGGGCTGGCAGAGCTGCAGCTCGCCGGTGGTGCTGAGCACGATGAGATGACCGTCGCTGAGGATGGCCGTGCCTTTGTTTACTTCAGCGGATTCCCACAGCGCCCTGCCAGTGGAGAGATCGAGGCAGCGCAGGTCATTCACGCCGCGCTTGGAATCGTTGAAGATCATCAGCGCGTTTTTGCCCCATGGCACGCCGGAGTTGTACAACAGGCCGAGATCGCGCACGTTCCATGCGGCAGTGAGTGCAGTGCCATCCAGGCGCAGGCCGGTGGAGCCGTCATTGCCGGTATGGGAGATGAAGATCGTTCCGTCGCTGCCGATCATCGGCGTGGCGCAGTTGCAGAAGTCGGTGGTCGTCGTGGCATGGCTGGCGATCACACTGCCGTCCTTCGGATCGAGCACGGCGAGTTCGCGTCCCTTGAACATCACGAGCCGCTCCTTGCCGCCGAGCGTCGTCATCACCGGCGTGGCGTAACCCGCTTCGCCCCTGCCCTTTGCCCACAACGTCGTTCCATTGCTGGCGTCGAGACAGACGGTCGATCCCTCGTCGCCACCGGCATCGAGGAAGAGCTTCCCCTGCCAGAGCAGCGGGCTGCCCGCGTAGCCATACACCGGGCGCTGGCCGTGAAAATCCTTCAGCAGACTCTTCTGCCACAGCACCTTGCCCGTCGCCGCTTCGAGACAAAACACATCGCCCTCGCGGCTCACGCTGAAGACACGACCGTCACCGACACACGGTGTCGCACTCGGGCCTCCGGGCACGATGGGCATCACATGCGCCGCGCTCTTGCAGGGATAATCATGCCGCCACACGACCTTCCCGTCAGCGAGATCGAGGCACCAGACTGTGTCCTGATTCTCGCCGTCGTTGCCTGCGGTGAAAACATGCCCGCCCACCACTGCGAATGACGCCATGCCCGCGCCCACCTGCACGCGCCACGCCACCGGCGGGCCGTCCTTCGGCCAGTCCTTGCGCCAGCCGGTTTCGGTCGTCGTGTTGTTGCGTGCCGGCCCGTGAAACTGCGGCCAGTCTCCAGCCATGGCTTGACCGCTCATCAGCATCATCAGGATCAGGGTGGGCAGCGTGTGATTCATGTGCGGGATTAGTTCCTTGTTCTTGGTTTACGGCGCAGGCTTCGCTGCTTCCACCGTCACGATCTCCACATCGTCCATCGGTTTGCCGCCGCTCGTGCCGCCGAGCGCCATCAGGTGCGTGGCATCCAGCGGGATGAGCTGATGAAAGTAACGCGACTTCGCCAGCTTCCCGCATTCCACCCACGCCTTCGCGTCCGTGCCGATTCGATAAATCTTCCCGCCCTCCGGGCTCGCATAAAGGCTCCCGCCCGTCACGCAGGCCGCGCAGCCGAACCCCATCGCCCGGTCCTTCTCACCCACCGGCGGGGCGCCGCGCCACTGCTGCGTCGCCGGATCGTAAACGTCCACCGCCGAAGAGAGTTCGTTGTCCTCTGTCATTCCGCCGATGCACCAGAGCTTTCCGCCGAAGACCACCGCCGCCAATGCACGCCGCATCCACGGTTGCGGCAGTGTCTTCCAGCCCGTCTCCGGTTTGGTCAGATTCAGCACCACCATCGTGTCGTGCCACTTCTTTGTCTTCGGCGCGTCCGGCGGCGGCTTCGGCGTGCCCACCTTCAGCGGCCAGCCGCCCACGGCGTAGAGTTCGTCGCCCATCACCGCCAGCGCATGACTCGACCGCGGCTCCTGCAGCGGCGGTAGTTTCGTCCAGGCCTTCGTCTTCAGATCAAACATCGCCGCATGATCCAGCGACATCAGCTTCTGCTCCGCCCCCGGCGCGTTCTGCGGCTGCATCCCGCCCACGAGGATGAGCTTGTCCCGCCACGCCACGATCCCCGGACTCTGCACCGGCACATTCTCCGGCAAAACCTCCCACGCCTCCTGCTTCGTCAGCGACATCCGCCACAGCGCCCCGCTGACCGTCTCCGTGGAATACTCATGCGCCTTCCCCATGTGACCGCCATAGACATAAACGAACCCGTCGCACATCACCGCCCCAAAGCTCGTCACCGCCTTCGGCAGCGGCGGCGGCGCGCCCCTCAGCAGCACGGACCACGACAACAGCAGCGACAGCACGATCAAGGCACTCCGGTTCATGCCCTGAGTTCAGCCAGTTCCTCCTCCGTTGTCAACCGCTCCGTCAACCACCCCAACTCCTCTTTCGTCCACTTTCACGGCACTCGAATCGCACCCCGGACGTACCTGAGGTAATGCGGGACCGCCCGCAGGCCGGTCATGAAGTTCCTCCACGTCAACGACCGCCCGTTCCTCGTCAGCACCCCCGTTGTGGCGGCGCTGACCATCGCTCTCATTCTGCCGTTCTGGGCCGGTCACGGGCGGCTCCGCTGGCACCCGCATGTCTCTGCCGGTCCGCGACCGCCGAGCACCGTTCACTTCACGTTCAGAGGTCCCAGCAGCACCTTCGGCGGTCCGAAGGACACTCACATGAGCCGCAGCGACGACCTCGCCCTCTTTCCCACCCGGGCCGACGCGCAGGAACCCGAGGTGCGGGGCTACTTCCTCTGGCCGCCGCCGACGGGCATCACCGGCACCCTGCGCCAGCTCGATCCCCGGAAGTTCTACATCGCCTGCCGCTGGGACTACGACAAGGCCTCGAAGGACCGGCTCCGCCGTTCCTTTGTCACCGTCACCAACCCCAAGAACGGCCGAAGCACCCTCGCCAAACCGGTGGACTGGGGCCCCGCCGCCTCCACTGGTCGCGCCGCCGATCTCTCCCCCGGTCTCGCCGACCACCTCGGTCTGAAGGGCAACGATCCCGTCATCGTCACCTTCAAGTCCAGTCCCTGAAAGCCTGCTCGCACTCCTTCGATGTTTTGGCTGAAACGGTGCCCCCTTGAATGTTCGGCAAACACATGAAGCCTTCCATCATACTGCGCCAGTGGGATGACTCTGATTTTTCAGCTCATTTATACCCCGTGCGTTGAGATTGGCTGGCGTTTGCGCCGAGAGTATTGGGGACGCGGCATCGCATTCGCAGCCGCCCAACAAGCAGCAGAATATGCATTTTCAATACGCCGCATGTCCCGGCGTGCGGGCAAAGGGAATGACATCGCGGATGTTGGGAACTCCGGTGACAAACATGAGCAGGCGCTCGAAGCCGAGGCCGTAACCGGCGTGCGGGACGGTGCCATAGCGGCGGAGGTCGGCATACCAGGAGTAGTTGGCGGGATCGAGGTTCTGTTTGGCCATCAATCCTTCGAGGACATCGAGCCGCTCCTCACGCTGGCTGCCGCCGACGATTTCGCCGATGCCGGGGACGAGCAGGTCCATGGCGGCGGCGGTTTTGCCGTCGTCGTTTTGGCGCATGTAGAAGGGTTTGATGTCCTTCGGGTAGTTGAAGATGGTCACGGGGCCTTTGACGTGTTCCTCGGCGAGGAAGCGTTCGTGCTCGGTTTGCAGGCCTTCTCCCCAGACGACGGGGTTTTCGAAACTGCGGCCGGATTTCAGCAGGATCTCGACGGCGTCGGTGTAGCTGATGCGCTCGAAGGGTTTGTCGAGTGTCTGCTTGAGGCGTTCGATGAGGCCTTTGTCGATGAACTTGTTGAAGAACTCCAGTTCGTCCGGGCACTCGTCAAACATGACCTGCACGAGGTGGCGCACCTGTTCTTCGGCGAGCGTCATGTCGTCAAAGAGATCGTAGAAGGCCATCTCAGGTTCGATCATCCAGAACTCGGCGGCGTGGCGGGTGGTGTTGCTGTTCTCGGCACGGAAGGTCGGGCCGAAGGTGTAGATGTTGCCGAGGGCGCAGGCGAAGGCCTCGCCCTGAAGCTGGCCGCTGACGGTGAGGTAGGTCGGACGGCCAAAGAAGTCCTGCTCAGGCTTCGTGGGCGTGTTTGGCTTCAAGGTCGTGACCTGAAACATCTCCCCTGCCCCTTCGCAGTCGCTGCTGGTGATGATCGGCGTCTGCACATAGAAGAAGCCGCGCTCCTGGAAGAAGCGATGCACCGCGAAGGCCATCTTGCTGCGCACACGGAAGACGCTGCCGAAGAGGTTCGTGCGCGGACGCAGATGGGCGATGGTGCGCAGGAACTCGGGCGTGTGGCCCTTCTTTTGCAGCGGATACGTCGCATCCGCTTCGCCAACGAGGCGCAGTTCCTTCGCCTGCATCTCCCACTTCTGCCCGGCGGCCGGTGACGCGATCAAATCGCCCGTCACCTCGACCGAAGCGCCCGTCAAAATGCGCGGCAGCAACTCGGCGGATGGCAGATT
>DAORHS010000218.1:0-7176 GCA_035438165.1 Prosthecobacter sp. | reverse complement strand
GTTTTCATTCATGAGCCGCTCAGGAGCGATGTAGAGCAGCTTCAACGTGCCGTTGCGCATGTCGTCGAACACTTGCGCCGCTTCATCCGCCGAGAGCGATGAATCCAATCGTGCCGCCGCGATGCCTCGCGCCCTCAACGCCTGCACCTGGTCCTTCATCAGCGCGATCAGCGGCGAAATGACGAGCGTGACGCCGTCCATGAGCAACGCGGGCAGTTGATAGCAGAGCGATTTGCCCGCGCTCGTTGGAAACAAGGCCAGAGCGCTGCGTCCGGCCAGCAGCGCCTCCATCACCTGCACCTGCCCGGCACGAAAGGCCTTGTGGCCGAAGTGCTGTTTGAGGGTGACGTGGAGATCGTGAGGCATGAGGCACTCATGGCACATTCAGGCTTCTGCCTGCAATGCAAACCTTGCCGGGTTCGTTCTCTCGTGACCATGAAGACAACCCTGCTCTCCCTCCTTGCCCTGTCTGCCGCCGCTTTCGCGGCTGACGAAGGCTTCACGCCGCTGTTCAACGGCCAAGACTTCGCCAACTGGCTCGTGCCCGAAGGTGACAACGGCCACTGGAAGGTGATCGACGGCGTGATCGACTACGACGCATGCAGCGAGGCACCGGGGAAGGACAAGAGCCTGTGGACGGCGAAAGAATACGGCGATTTCACGCTCAAGATCGACTGGCGGCTCAAACAGACCACCGGCCTCTACGACATGCCCGTCGTTTTGCCCGACGGCACGCACAAGCTCGATGAAAACGGCAAGGAGATCAAAATCCCCACGCCCAACGCCGACTCTGGCATCTACCTGCGCGGCCAGGGCAAATCCCAGATCAACATCTGGTGCTGGCCCATCGGCAGCGGCGAGGTCTATGGCTACCGCATGGACAAAACAATGCCGCCTGAGGTGCGTGCCGGCGTGACACCGAAAGTGAAGGCCGACAAGCCGGTGGGCGAGTGGAACACCTTTGAGATCACGATGAAGGGCGACCGCCTCACCGTCGTGCTCAATGGCAAAACCGTGATCGAAAACGCCCAGCTTCCCGGCGTCCCCGAGAAGGGAAAACTCGGCCTGCAGCACCACGGCGGCAAGAACGCAAAGACCGGCGAACTTTCGCCGGCCTCCAGCCTGATTCAGTTCAGGAATGTCTCAATCAAGGAGCTGTAACTGCCGCAGGAAAGGAGCGCGAGTTTTTAACTCGCCTGTCTTTCCTGACATTCACGCTTCACACCGAAGTGGCGAGTAGGCTAAAGCCATACTCGCGCTCCCCTCCGGCGGGCCATCACTTGCTGTGCACGTCGCAGTGCTCGGGCTCGGGGTCGGTCTCTTCGACGACGGCCTTGTCCTTGAGGAACTCCATGGCTTCCTGCAGGAGCAGGTCGCCGCGCACGTTGTCGATGAGGCCGTTCTTCTGCGCCTCGGCCATGAACTTCTTCGCCGGCATCTTCTGACGCTCGGCGAGCTGGGCGAGGGCCATGGCGATCTTCTGGCCGGGCACTTCGAGGGCTTCCTTCTTGGCAATCTGCTCGAGGATGAAGCTGACCTTCACATTCTGGCGGGCCTGATTGGTGGCGCTGTTGAGGATTTCGTCCTGCTGCTTCATCAGCTCCTCTTCGCCGATGCCCTGCTGCATCGCACGCATGGCGATCTCGTTGGTGCGGCGCTGGGCCTCACGGTTGACGACCTCCTGAGGGAGTTCGAATTCCACCTTCTCAAAGAGGTGGGCGATGACCTGGTTGGATTTCGCAGCATCACGGGCCTGCTCCTTGCGGCGGCGGATGGCGTCACGCACTTCCTCGCGCAACGTTTCGAGGGTCATTTCCTCACCGCCGATCTTCTTGATGAACTCCTCGGTGAGTTCCGGCAGGGCCTTGTTCTTCACGCCGTGGCACTTGATGGCCAAGGCGATCGTCTTGCCGCGCAGGGCTTCGAAGTTGAAATCGTCCACCAGGGTGATGTTCAGCGTGCGCTCGTCGTCTTTGGCGATGCCGACGAGGCCGGCGTAGAAACCGGGGAGGAAATCGTCTTCCTCGGCGAGGAGGAACCAGTTCTCCTTCATTTCCTTCAGATGGGCGGGCGCATCGGGCATCGCTTCGCCGAGCGGCTGGCCGTCGAGGCTGCCGGTGACGCTGAGCACGACGACATCGCCATTGGCAGCCACACGGTCCACATCTTCGTAGGTGGCCTGGTTTTCGCGCAGGTGCAGGAGATCGTGGTCCACATCGGCGTCGGTGACTTCGATGCGCGGGAGTTTGACCGGGATGCCGGTGTACTCCGGCAGCTCAAACTTCGGCGCGAGGCTCATCTCAATGGTGAAGCTGAAGCTCTTGTCGGTGTCGTGATACATCTTGTCGTTCACGGCCAGGACGTTGAGGAGTTCGAGTCCTTCGCTCTTCACCGCCTGACGCAGGCCTTCGCTGATGAGCTTTTTCTCGAGTTCGTCCTTCACTTCGTTCTCGTAGCGCTTGGCGACGATGCTCTTCGGTGTCTTGCCGGGGCGATAGCCGGGGAGGCGCACCATGCCGGCGAAGTAAGTGATGATCTCGTCACGCTCTTTGCCGACCTGGTCGGCGGGAACGCGGACGTGGGCGACGGCGCGGCAGTTGGGCTGATGTTCGACGTTGATGTTCATGAGAAAGGGGTTAGGGGCGGAGTGTTTTCCATCGCAAAAACCGGGCGGTGGGAAACCGCGTCCGGGCCGGAGGGGCGCGCATGATAGACAGTTTGACGGTTTTGACAAACAGAGAACGACATCCCCGACTTGAGCCCCCATGCGTGTTTTTCAGAGATTTGAGGTCTGGCTGCTGCTGATCGCAGGCGCCGTGGCTGTGTGGTGGTCGTTTGAACCGGCCCAATCGCCCTCCGAGGGCGCCCCGATGGCCGAATTGAACGCAGATTCTCCACTCCAGCTCCGCCGTTGCACACTGGAGCGCGATTTCGGCAACGCCCGGCTCGATCTCGAGGTGCGCTACAAAAACGCCAGCCCCCGCCCGCTCTCCATGCAGCCGCCGGATGTGCGCCTGATCAATGCCACCGGCAAGGACGTGCCCCCCTTCATCCTGCCCGTCGAGCGCCCGCCCACGGTCGAGGCCCAGACCACCGCCGACATCCGCCTGCGCTTCTGGCTGGAAGAGACCGACCTCGCCGGAGCGCTGACCCTGGATATCCGCGGCCAGCGTCTTGAGGTAAAATCCGCCACGCCGCTGGATCTGGAGAAACTGGAGAACAAGAAGCCGAGGGTGTGGACGAGCGCGACGTGGACGCCCTAGGCCCTCACGCCTTCAAAATCACCCATGTCGCCCCCCAGGAGCCGCTCGTTTCGTCCGCAGGCCAGATGAACTCACGCACCTCGGGCAGTTTCGCGAGCAACTGATGTACACCGGTTCTCAAGGTGCCGCGACCTTTGCCGTGGATGATGCGGACACGCATGATCCCGCGCTTTCGGCATTCGTTGAAGTACTCGGGCAGCAGGCTGCCGATTTCATCCGGACGAAAGGTGTGCAGGTCGAGTTCAGGCCCGATGGGATGCTCCACGACATCGGGGATGGGTTCGTCATCGGCGGCGGGCATGGCGGAATGTGGGGGTGCCGTGGACTGAGTCCAGCGGCAATCGAATGCGCACACAGCTTGTGATCGACGCCAGCGCGTTTAGCATGCGTGAAGCATTTTCCCGAGGAGTTTTCTTTTGTTTCCACCCTTTCGATCCTGGCTGCAGCATCTGCGTGATTTCACACAGGACGGACGGGCATTGCTGCGAAGCGTCGTGGCCGACAGTGCGCTGGACCCCTTCCCGCTGCGGCGCTCCCTGCTGGGCTATGGGAAGCGCAGCTTTTTGTCGGATTTTCGGGCGGGCGTGAGCGTGTCGATGCTCGACATCCCGCAGGGCATGGCCTACGCGCTGATCGCCGGGCTGCCCCTGCAGTACGGCATCACCTGCTCTGCCGTGGCCGCGCTGGTAGGGCCGCTGCTCTCCTCCTCCCGCCACACGATCTTTGGCCCGACGAACGCCACGGCCTTCATGGTGTTCTCCTATTTCGCCGCGTATCCGACGCTCAACCGTCTGAGCATGATGCCGCTGCTGGTCTTCATGACGGCGGCCCTGCTCATTGCCGGTGCGTTTCTGCGGGTGGCGGACCTCACACAGTTTATCAGCCGCACCGTGGTGGTGGGCTATGTCACGGGGGCGTCCATTTTGATCACGGTGAACCAGCTTCCGGTGCTGCTGGGCATTCCTGCCGAGGTGCTGCAGGCGGGAGGCCATGTCATCATCACGCTGCCTGGTCATTTGTACCGCATCTTCACCCATCTGGGGAGTTCGCAATGGCTCAGCCTGACGTTTTCCGTGTCCACCCTCGGCCTGTTTCTGGCCACGAAACGCTGGCTGCCACGCTGGCCGTCCTACGCCATCACGCTCGTGACGATGTCTCTTCTGGGGCTCATTCCCACCGCATTCGGGCTCCAGGTGCCAACCTTCAGCAATGCCACTTTCACCTGGGGCGAGCTGCTGCCGCCCTTCCCCGATTTCATCTCCGGCGGCGCCCTGGCCGATGCCAGCCGACTGTTCGGCCTCGCGCTGGCGCTGGCCTTTCTCGCGACGCTGGAAAACAGCGCGATGTCCAAAACGCTCGCCGCCAAATCCTATCAGCGGGTGGATCCCAATCAGGACATGCTCGCGCTCGGGGCGGCGAATCTCGCCTGCGCGTACTTCAGCGGCATGTCCGCCTCGTGCTCGCTCACGCGCTCCGCGCTCAACTACGCCGCAGGCGCCCGCACGGGTCTGGCCAGCATGTGGAACGGCCTGTGCTGCCTCGTCGGCGCACTGCTGATCGGCGGAGCGGTGGCTTACATCCCCCGTGCGGCGCTGGCCACGCTGGTCGTGTGCGTGGCGGTGTCCCTGTTCAACAAACGCCACATCTTCATCTCAGTCAGCGCCACGCGTTCGGACGCCGTGGTGTTTGTCATCACGCTGTTCGCCACGCTCATGCTCCCGCTGCATGTGGCGATCTTCGTCGGCATCGGCGTTTCGGTGATTCTGTACCTGCGCAAGGCCAGCCGCCCGTCGTTGGTGGAGTACGAATTCAATGAGGAGGGCAACCTCGCCGAAGCACGCCAGGGCGGACGCCAGCACCCGGCGATTTCCATCGTGCATGTCGAGGGCGAGCTGTTTTTTGCCTCCGCCGATCTGTTTCGCACGCAGATCCAGCGCTCGTGCGCGGACCCCAACCTGCGCATCGTCATCCTGAGGCTCAAGAATGCACGCCATCTCGACGCCACCTGCGCCATGGCGATCGAGGAACTCGTGCGCACGCTGCGTGCGGACGGGCGGGATCTGATCGTCAGCGGCGTGGTGAAAGATCTGTACCGCGTGCTGAAGGACGCCGGCATGGTGGAGGTGATCGGCAAAGACAACATCTTCCCCGCCAGCCCGACGAATCCCAACCTCTCCACCCGCAACGCGCTGCGCCGCGCCCAGGAGATTCTCGGCATCAAAGACGCGGACGTGCGCATCTATTACGATCCGTCCAAGTCTCCCAAGACGTAACCTCGTCCTCTCTTATGAAATGGTCCTTCCGCCTCTTCACCTTCGCCGGCACCGAGGTGCGCGTTCACATCACCTTCTTTCTGCTGCTGCTGTTTGTCGCGAGCCAGAGCTTCCTCAGCGGGCAGGGCATGCCGGCGGCGCTGGAGGCCACGCTGTTCATCTCCGCCATGTTCGCCTGTGTGGTGCTGCATGAGTTCGGGCACGTCCTGGCGGCACGCGGCTATGGCATCCGCACGCCGGACATCACGCTGCTGCCCATCGGAGGCGTGGCGCGACTGGAACGGATGCCACGCAAGCCCTCGCAGGAGCTCGTCGTCGCGGTCAGCGGTCCGCTGGTGAACGTGATCATCGCCGCAGTGATCTATCTGGGCTTCGGCATCAACGGAGAGTTCAATCCCGGCTACGACTTCCTCAAAGCCGGGCACTTCTTTGAAAAGCTCATGGTGTGGAACATCTTCATGGTGGTCTTCAACATGATCCCGGCCTTCCCCATGGACGGCGGCCGCGTGCTGCGCGCCGTGCTCGCGATGTTCATGGAGTACAGCGCCGCCACACGCTGGGCCGCTTCGCTCGGGCAGGGCATTTCCGTCCTTGTGGTGATCTCCATGCTGCTGACGGCCACCTTCCATCCGATGCTGCTCTTGATCGCCTTTTTCATCTTCATGGCCGCCGGTCAGGAGGCCGCCATGGTGACCCAGCAGGAGGCCACGCGAAATCTGCGCGTGCGTGATGCGATGCTCACCGATTTCCGCAGCCTGCCGCCCGAGGCGAAGCTGCGCGATGGCGTCGAGCTGCTGCTCGCCGGAGCGCAGCAGGACTTTCCGGTGCTGGACGCGCATGGCGGCATGCAGGGCATGCTCACACGGCACGATCTCATCTCTGCGCTCGCCGATAACGGCCCGGAACACTCGGTCGTTCAGGTGATGCGCCGTTGTCCCGAGTCCACCCAGCCCACGATTGAACTGACCCAGGCCCTCGAAGCCTTGAACACGAGCGACTGTCCGGCGATTCCGGTCATCGATCCCCTCAGCGGGGAACTCGTCGGCCTGCTCACGGCCGAGAACATCGGCGAGACGCTCATGGTGCGCGCGGCTTTGATGAAGGTGCGCTCTTAACCGGCCCTACTCCGCCGGCGCCAGATGTACCGATGGCAGCGGAGCCACGATGTTCACCGGCCAGGGCACAAATTTCTCGATGATGCCAGGGCCGAGCTCTTTGCCAGTCTCATAGGCGCGGCGGAACATCTCCAGTTTCGCGTCGATATTGTCCACGTGATGGAGTGCAATGGCCTCTGGCGTCTTCGGCAGCACGGGGGAGCCGAACTCATGCGTGCCGTGATGCGCAGCGATAAGATGAAGCAGGTGCAGGCGCACGGTTTCTGAGGCCGGCTCGAGCGTGGCCCACTCTGCGACCTCGGATGAGTCCAGCAGCTCCCGGGAGGGAAGAAGAGGCCGCCGTACGGCTTGGCCGAATCGGCTTCGACAACGTTGCGGGATTCCTAAAGTCCGGCGTGGCCGCACTGGAAAGTGAACCAAATCTGATCCGCAGAACCCAACGAATCACCGCTCCCACAGTGCAGGAGTTCCTAGCGAGCCCGGAGTCTCCGCTCGTTGTCGATGTTCGAGCGGAGAACGAGTGGA
>DAORHS010000217.1:0-7201 GCA_035438165.1 Prosthecobacter sp. | reverse complement strand
ATGGCAGAGCTACCTTGCGCGAAATGGCGGACGCCGCGCATGATCTTGGCTTCCAATACCTCGGAATCGCCGATCACAGCAAATCCTCCTTCCAAGCCAACGGACTCGATGAAAAACGTCGCCTGGCGCAGAGCGAGGAAAGCAAGGCATTGAACGCTGAGTTCAACGACTTCCGCATCTTCACCGGCAGCGAGGTGGACATCCTCAAAGACGGCAGTCTCGACTTCAGCGACGAAGTGATGGCGCAGCTAGACTATGTCGTCGCCTCCGTGCACAACGTCTTCAATCTGCCCGAAGCCGAAATGACCAAACGCATCATCCGCGCCATCGAAAATCCGCACGTCACCATGCTGGGTCATCTCACCGGCCGTTTGCTGCTCCAGCGCCCGAGTTATCACGTCAACGTCGCCGCCGTGATTGATGCTGCTGCCGAAACCGGCACCATCATCGAACTCAACGCCAGCGCCTGGCGTCTCGACATGGACTGGCGCTGGTGGAAGCTCGCGAAGGAGAAAGGCGTCAAATGCAGCATCAATCCCGACGCCCACAGCACCCGCGGCCTTCAAGACGTGATTTTTGGCACCAAAGCCGCCCGCAAAGGCTGGCTGACGCGCAAGGATGTCATCAATTGCCTGCCGCTGCAGGAAGTGGAGAAGGTTTTGAGGAAGAAGAGTTGTTCGTGAATCCCGGTTTCTTATCGGGATTCCAATGATACCAGGTATCGACGTGATGGTGTGCATGCCCGACCACACGACCGTCCTTTTTCATGCTCACTCGGACGATCTCCTCAGGAATAGGGTTCTTCATTTCCAGTAGTCGTTTTGGGTCTTTTATGCGTGTCCATTCAACTTCAACCTGATCCTTATCGACCGCTTGTCTCAAATTGGCTCTTCGACTGACGTGAGGTTTTGAGAACAAGGAGAGATTGACCGTTGGGAACGATCCGTGAACTCTCAGTTCAGCACGAGAGATGTAGAAAGACCTCGGCTTGTAACCCAATGTGCCGTCTTCTAGCGGGCACCAGCTTGACGAGCAGGCTGATAACAGCGCCAAAGCTCCTGCCAGCATAACTCCGGGAATTCTTTTCATCGGCTTGTAGCGGCTCAATCCGAATTTAATGACTGGCGTCCAGAAAATCACACACCGCCGCCGCCATCACGGCAACGCCGGTTTTGATCGCTTCCTCATCGCAGTCATACATCGGCGTGTGGCCGCCGTAGGTGAAGCCTTTCTGCTCGTTGGCGACGCCGAGGCGGAAGTAGAAGCCGGGGACGACCTGTGCGAAGTAGCTGAAATCCTCGCCGCCCATGCCTGGAATCAGTTCAACCACGTTCTTTTCACCGACGATGCGTTTGAAGGCGGGCAGTGTGGCCGCGATGAGCTTCAGGTCGTTTTGGATGCTCGGATAGGTTTTGCGATACTGCATCTCGTAAGTGGCTCCGTGCGCCTCGGTGATGCCTTTGAGGATGCGGTGCATCTGCTCGATGATGCCATCGCGGAATTTCGCGTCGTAAGTTCGCACTGTGCCGCCCAGCTCGACCTTTTCGGCGATGATGTTCTCGCGGTCACCGCCCTTGATCGTGCCAATGCTGATCACCAATGGCTGCCGTGTGTTCGTCTGGCGGCTTTTGATCATTTGCAGCGCCATGATCGCCTCGGCGGCCACGGCGATGGCATCCACGCCTTTGTGCGGCGCGGAACCGTGGGCCATTTTGCCGTTGATCACGATGTGGAAGCGGTCGCTGTTCGCGTTGTCGATGCCCGGCGTGTAGCCGATCTGCCCGGCCTTCAAATAATGCACGCCGTCATCCGTGGTGCCCGCCGGCATCACCTGCGCCGTGGTGTGCAGGCCAAAAACCGCCGCAGGCTTGGGATTTTCCATCACACCTTCCGCCACCATGAGCTTGGCGCCCCAATCACCCTTGAACGTGGCCGGCATCGCCTCCTCGGCGGGCTGAAACAGAAACTTCACGCTGCCCTTCACCTGATCCTTGTGCATCGAAAGCAACTCCGCCACACCCAGCGCGCAGGTCGTGTGAACATCATGTCCACACGCATGCATCACCCCCAGATTTTGTGATCGATAAGGCACGCTGCGCAGTTCTTTGATCGGCAGCGCATCCATGTCCGCCCGCACCGCGACGCAGGGGCCGTCCTGCCCGCCTTTGAGCAGCGCCACGACGCCATGCTTCGCCACGCCGGTCTTGATGTCGGTGAATCCGAGTTCCTTCAAACGATCCGCGACCAGTTTCGCCGTCCGCACTTCTTCATTCGGCAATTCCGGGTGCATGTGAATGTCCCGCCGGATCTCCACCAGCTTTGGGAACATTGCCTCAATGCTCTTTTGGAAAACCGCGTCGCGGTTTTCAGCGGCGAAGGCAGGCCAGGCGAACAGGAACAACAGCGGCAGCTTCTTCATGGATCAGTGATGCGTGATTTATCTTTCTGCGATGCCGCCGGTGATCTCCTTTGCGTTCGTGCGCAGGATTTCGATGCCGCTGAGGATCGGTTCGACACCGGGTTTCGCAGGAATCAGTTCTACGGCGAGATTCTCCGTCGCGGGGATGTTTTGGAATTCTTCAACGATGGCTCCTTTGCGCGTGGCAGGATCAAAGGCTTTCAAGACGACCTTGTCGCCGAGTTTCACGTCGAAGACGCGCTGGCCGGGCTTGTCGCCTTCGAGCGCAGCGAACATCAGCTTCACGGTGTAGGTGGCAGGAGGCTGGCCCTTTGCCAGAACGGGAATGTCGAGCTTCGTGAGGCCACGGAGGCCGCTGGTGAAGATCCAGGGCGTGTCGTGGCCTTTCACGACATGGCTGTCTTCGTTGAAACTGTAAGCGCCGCCGTTTTTGGCATACTGCGGTTTGAAATCGAGCGGCAGGTCGATGCCGGCGCGACTGCTGGGACGCGGATAGCCGAGCCAGAGCTTGCCGTGCGCATCGCGGCGGTCGCCGGGAGCACCAAGATTCATCGCCATGTGCTGCACGGGCAGGGAGGCGCCATCCGCGCTGTACACACCCCAGTTCATGCGGTCATCACGCGGTTCGAAGACGACGGTGCTGGCGATGGAGAAGAGGCACACGCAGCCAGCACTGGCTTCCGGGATCATCACGAGGCCGTTGGCGGGGATCGTGTTGATCCAGCAGCCGAGACGATGACCGGCGAAGTGCTCGGTCCCGCTGTCACTGTCGCGATCATAAAACGCGGTGAACTTGGAGCGGAAGAACATCATGTTGGGCGTGGCGGAGATGGCGCCGCAGTGATGGCCGGGGCGGGCAAACATCCACGCGGACTCTTCGCCGGTGATCGGATGGGTGCGGGTCTTCTGCTTGCCGCTGTAGAGATCGTAGCTCCACGGCTCGGCGATGATTTCATTGTCGATGACGACAGGGCGGTGGCGGTAGTTGGCATCCTTGGCCCACAGTGTCTCGCCTTTGTTTGCATCGAGCACCACGAGGCGGCGGCGTTTGAATTCACCGCTCAAGAACTGCTCCCAGTAGTGTCCGTTCGCGTTCGCACCGCCGAGCACGAGGTGGCCGTTGTGATACATCAGCGTCAATGCGCCGCCGCCGATGCCGATCTCGCTACAATCGGTCACATCGACCGGTTTCGCCCATTGCTGCTGGCCGGTGACGGCATCCAACGCCACCGCCATGCGCAGATCGTTGTTCTTCACGCGATCTTCCGCCAGTTCGCGCTCCTTGCCGGTGAGTTTGGCGAGATCCGTCTTGTCCTGCGCCAGCATGAGGGCGCGTTGTTCAGGCGTGAGCGAGGCGTCGATGAAGAAGAGGCGGCCATCGCCGATGGCGATACTGACGTGCGAGATGTGCTTGCCCTGATGCGTCCATTTCAGCGCGCCAGTCTTCACATCGTAGGCGAAGATTTTGTCGGTCGAAATGGAGCCGCTCTTGCCGCGGCGGGCCACTTCGGCGGCTTTTTCGACACGTTCGGTTTCGGTGCCGTAGAGCAGGCCATCCTGATAGGCGATGTAGCCCCACTGCAGCTCCTTTTTGGCGCCTGCGCCGGGAATTTTCAGGGTGCGCACGATCCTGCCCGTCTCGGCGTCGAACTGGATGCACTCGTCCTCCATGAGCATGAAGAGGAAGTCATCGCTGGCGGCCATGTTGCCGGGTTCGCGGGCGTTATAGACGCCGGTACGCATCGCGCCGGGGTTCTTCGTTTCCCAGAGGAACTGGCCGTTGTAGGCGTCGTAGGCCATGACGCTGTCCTGTCCCTGCACAAAGAGGCGGCCGTTGGTCGAGATCGGTCCCACCGCGCCATCGTGACGGTTCACCACCTGGCCCGGACCGGGATCGCCATACCACAAGACGCTCAGGCCGCCCTTGATGCGGCGGTCGTCGGTGCTGCTGGTGTTCGCCGCGTTGCCGTATTGATGCGACCACGAACTCGCGCCGGGTAATGTCGCACGTGTGAGCACACTCCAGCCATCCGCATTCGTGATCTTGGCTTTCTCTTCTCCGAGCTTGGTCTCTGCGAGCCACGTGGCGGTCTTGGGAGTCGCTTTGAAGCAGAACTTGCCGCCGACGGGTTTCAAATGTCGCGCCACATCCACAGGCACACCGACAGGCTCCGCGCTGTCGCTGACGATCAGGTTCGCGAAGTAGCTCGAATACGGCATCAGCGCGAGATCGAGGTGGTCCACGGTGATGCGCGGTCCATACAGGCCGGTGGGGAGCAGGGCCGCACGTGCGGCGGCGACTTTTTTCTCATCGGCATCGACGCCGAAGACGATCAGGTCGCTGCGCTTGGCGAGTTCGTAGGCGAGCTGGCCTTGGTCATTGCCGAGCACGAGGCAGAAGCCCTTCGTCACGCCGGTTTGTTTCAAGATGGCCTCGGCGGCCTTCGCGTGCGCTTCGTCGGACGGGAAGTCATTCGGCTTCTTCGCGGCGATGACTTCAGCGGCCTTCGTGCCGAACACATAAACGCGTCCCGTGGTGGTGCTGACGACGAGATGACCGTCGGAAACGGCGAGACCGCGTGCCTCACCATCCACAGCCGTCTGCCAGGTCTGTTTGCCCGTTTCGGTGTCGATGGCGATCACCTCGCCCTTGCCACCCGCGAAGAGGGTGGCGCCCGCGATGATCAAAGCCGACTGATGCGGCGATTCGAGCGTCCATTTCACGCCGACGTCCGCTGCGGAAGCGAGATCGGCCTTGTGCTTCGCGCTCTCATCCTGCCTGGCCTTGTAGGCGATCCGAAGGGGTTCGTATTTGGCTGCGACGGCGGTCAGTTCGGTCTGCGCTTTTTGGAGCGCGGCCTGATTTTCGGGGGTGGGTGATTTTTCAGCGGCTTCTTTGGCCTTGCGAGTCGCAGACTCGGCCGCCTGGAACTTCTTCGCTTCCGCGAGCGCGGGATGCTTCCTCAGCTCCGCACTGATCTTGGCGATGGCCATTTCATGGGCGTGGCGGATGCGTGTGCCCTCCGCATGCTTGATGCGGTCCACGGCGCTGATCTTCACGCCGCTGGCCATGTAGGCCATGTCTCCGGCCAGCGTCATCTGCGTGCCTGAGAACCAGCCGAATCCGGATTTCTGCTTCTCCTGATCGAGCGCGAGGATGTGATGCTCGCCGACGGCGTAGATTTGATCGTCCGCGAGGAAGGCCTGCGTGCCGCCAATCTGCCCGCCCGCATCGCTGCGCCAGCCGGGTTCGGGTTTGGCGATGTATTCGCCGGTCTTTTTGTCGAAGGAAGCGGCAAGCGAGCGGCCGGAGGGAACGAAGAGAATGTCTTTCGTCGCGAGGAGGTAGCCCTGTGGCGAGAGGTCGTTGCGTCCGGCGTCCTTTTCACTGATGGCGTCATTCTTCCAGATGACCTTTCCGGTGGTGGCTTCGACGGCATAGATGAAGACCTTCTCATGAGGAAACACGCCCGCGCCGAAGTACGCGATGCCGTCATCCACCAGCAGGCCCGTGCGCACCGGCCAGCGTGAGATCATGCGACCGCGGGCGAGGATGCGCTCGTCATGCGGTCCGACGCGGAGCTTCCACACAAGTTTGCCGTTCTTCGCATCGAGGCAGTAGGCGTAACCGTCATCCGAACCGACGAAGACTTTTCCATTCACCACCGTTGGTGCCAAACGCACCGGTGCATTCGTGAAAAATGACCACTTGTCCGCCCCTGTGGCCAGATCGCGACAGATCACGCGTCCATCAACCGAGGAGCCGAAAAACACTTTTCCGCCACTGATCGCAACGTGAAACACGTCGTCAAAGCGGATGCGGTTGAAGAGTTCGTGCCCCTCGATCACGCGGCCATCTTCGCCTGCCCAGGCCATTTTCGGCGCTGTGGGGGATTCGAAGTTCCAGGCCGGTTGCAGGGGCGTTTGAATCTTCTCCTGCGTGGCACCGACGCGGGAGGCGTCGTGAAGGTAGGTCGGCCAGTCGGCATTGGCGGTGGAGAGGGCGAGGAGAAGCAGGAGCGGGCGCATGGTCGGAATAGAACGCACTGGCAGGCACATTCTCGCGACTTGCAGGCGAATGGCGGGCATGGCATCATTGCCTCATGACGACTGCCTTTTCATTGCTCGACCGTCTCTTTGATCCTGCGAATCCTTTTCTAACCGGAGAGGGCGTGCAAATGCTCGCTGAACTGCGTGCTGATCCTGAAGAGGAGGCCCGCATGGAAGTCCTGGCAAGCAAGGCAAACGAAGGAACGATGACACCCGAGGAACGACGAGAGTATGAGTCTTGGGTGAGGGCCGGTTCGGTGATGTCGATCCTTCAGGCCAAGGCGCGGCTGTATCTGAAACGACAAGCCAAGGCTGCATGATGGATGCCAAGATGCGGCAGATCGTGCGTGAACGCGCCGCAGACCGCTGTGAATACTGCCGGCTGCATCAAAAGCATGAGCCGACACGCTCATTTCATGTCGAGCATGTCATCGCCCAACAGCATCGCGGTGGTGATGAAGAGGGAAATCTGGCACTCGCCTGCCAGCTCTGCAATTTGCTCAAAGGAACCAACCTCACGAGCCTTGATCCTGACACCAATGCTCTGACACGTCTTTTCCATCCACGCGATAACCTGTGGGAAGACCACTTCCGTATCGAGGGCTCTTGTATTTTCGGGATCACCGACGTGGGTCGTACCACCGTCTGGCTGCTGGAGATGAACTGTGAGGAGCGAGTGGCTTTGAGGAGTGTGTTGCAAGAAGCTGGCGAGTGGCCGTGATCTTGATGAAT
>DAORHS010000216.1:0-7218 GCA_035438165.1 Prosthecobacter sp. | reverse complement strand
AGACAAGGTCTTCCGCATGCCCTTCGACGAACTCGGCATCTCCAACACCGTGGGCGCCAACGGCGCCTACTACCGCAAGGGCGAGATCAACAACGACACCATCACGCACGAGATCACGCATCAGATGATGCACGAGTATCTGCCCTACATGCCGGTGTGGTTGATTGAAGGGCTGGCGGAGTACACCTCCAACCTCGCCTACAAAGGCGGCATCTTCTCCGTCAGTTCGGATGGCATCGCCTTTGGCGGCAAGCAGTCCGGCGCACGCAGGCGCGGGCTGCTGGGATCGCGTTACCGGGGAGGCTGGATCGGCGTGCGTGAGCTTTGGGGCTACACCACGGACATTTCGGAGCGCAATGAGATCGCGGGTGTCACCTTGTCGGAAAGAGAGGAGGAGAAGGCCAAAATGAGACGGCTCAATCAGGTCATGCCGGTGCGACCGCCCACGCAGATGGACGACCTCGCCAACCGCTACCATTCGTCGCACGTGCTGGCCTACTTCTTCGTGCATGACGACGGCGGCAGGCGGCTGATGCGGTACTTCGACGCCTTGCACGAGGAAAAGAAGAAATGGCCGGCCTTCTGGGATCAGGTGGACGGCTATCGCAACTCCATGAATGAATTCATGCGCCAACCCGGCGTGCAAGACTTGGGCGGCGGCCGCTTCTCGTATCCGAAAAGCCTCACACCGCCCAAAGCGCCGGAACCGCCTGACAACACCGATCCGGATGCCGTCTGCGCGAAGCATCTCGGCATCCTGCTGGGCGACCGCACGTTCGAGGCCGTCGAGCAGGAGCTGCAGGCGCTGTTTCAGAAGAACGGGCTCAGCCTGTGAGGCCGGCTTGGGGCATCTTGACCATTTGTCCGGTGTCCGCTATCATGGCCCCATGACAGCCGCCGAGATCATGCATGAGATCGATTGCCTGCCGCCCGCCGAACAGGAGAAAGTGGTGCGTTTCGCCCGGCAATTGCCGGGCGGGAAGCCTTTGTCCGGCGCGGAGCTGACCGCCCTGGCACAGCGCATGGTCGCTGCCGACGAGCCAGCCGAAGCACAGCGCCTGAAGGCAGAACTCATCAAGGGATTCTACGGGGACGACTGATGCCGCAGATCCGACGGCGCAACCTTCCCCGTGCGTTGATCGCGCATCTTGCGGAGCGTGTGTTGCAACGGGAAATCTCCACCGATCAAATCGGTTTGTTCGGTGACTGGTGTGACACCCTGCCCGAAGTGCCGACAGGCCCTTGGTTCAAACGATTTCCTGGCATGATCGCCTGCGGGGAAGGCGAACTGGTGAAAACCTTTTTGATTCCTGGACAGGTGCCTCACGGCGAGGAAGTGCTTTGAAAAGCCACCTCACGCGATCAGCTCATTGATCAGCCTGCCACCATTCACGATGTCCACCGGGCGGACGTTTTCGACGACGATGCGCTTGCTGGCGTTGATGCCGAGCAGGCGGTACATCGTGCGGGCGAGATCTTCGGGGCCGACAGGGTTCTCATCCGGCTCGCCGCCGAGGGCGTCGGACTTGCCATAGACAAAACCTTTCTTCACGCCGCCACCGGCCATCGCCACGGAGAAGACACGCGGGTAATGGTCGCGGCCGTTGGTGCTGTTGATCTTCGGCGTGCGGCCGAACTCGGAGCTGACGAGCACCAGCGTGGTGTCCAGCATGCCGCGTTCGTCCAGATCCTTGATCAGGCGGGCAAAGGCGACATCAAAGTTCGGAGCCTGGCTGTCAAACGCGCCCTTGATGTTCGAGTGGTGGTCCCAACTGCCGTAGTTCACGGAAACCATGCGCACCCCGGCCTCGACGAGGCGGCGGGCGAGCAGGAAGCGCTGCCCGGCGGCGTTGCGGCCGTACTCGTCGCGCAGCTTGGCGGGTTCGGCGGCGAGATTGAAGGCCTCACGCGCCTGCTGGCTGCTGATGAGGTTGTAGGCGGCCGTGTAGAATTTGTCCATCGCGGCGAGGCCGTCGGACTTCTCCGTGCTGCGGAAATGCTCGTCCACGGAGGAGAGCAGGCTGCGGCGGCGGTCGAAGCGCTTCTGGTCCACATCCTTCGGCGACGCAAGATCACGCACGGTGAAGTTGCCGTCCGCCGGATCGCTGCCGAGGGCGAAGGGGCCGAAGGCGCTGCTCATGTAGCCGCTGCCCTGGTCCGGGGCAAAGACGCTTGGGATCGCCACGTACGGCGGCAGGTTGTTTCGCGGACCCTGCTCGTGCGAAATGATCGAGCCGAAGCTGGGGAACTTGATCGCCGGGCTGGGGCGGTAACCGGTGAACATGTTGTGCGTGCCGCGTTCGTGCGCCGCCTCACCGTGCGTCACCGAGCGGATGATGCTGATCTTGTCGAGGATCTTGGCGATGTTCGCGAACTTCTCGCCCACATACTCGCCCGTCACGCCCTTGATCGGACTGAAGGGTCCGCGGTAGTCCGGCGAGGCAAAAGGCTTCGGATCCCACGACTCATGCTGCGCCATCCCACCGGGCAGGTAGATGTGGATGATCGAGGTCGCGACCGGCTTGTAGCTCTCCACCGCCGGCATGGCCAGGTCGGCAGCCTGCAGCTTGAGCAAGTTCGGCAGCGTGAGCCCCAGACCCGCCATGGCCCCCACCTGAAGGAAATCACGACGGCCTTGGGCGGTCGTGAAGAGGTTGCTGTGATTGCCGGAGCACAAGGGATGCATTTTCATGGTCGTGTCAGTGGGTTTAGGCCCGAACCTACCCTGCAACAGCACGCCTTGTTGCGGGCGCGGACCACTCTGACAATCCAGGAACACTGATGCGCAAGGGATGAGAGATGGCCTCCCGGCGGCCATCTCGTGTTGAAAAAGCTGAACGAAGTTCTTGCCATTCGGCATCGATAAGCGCTTATTGTTCCCATCACACCCGCCGCGCCTCTGCTTGCATGCGTAATTCGGCGGGTTTTTTCTGCCCGCATGTCACGATACCAGAAACGAGCGCCACGATGATCTATGCCAAGAAAGCGCTCACGCTGGAGCAGCAGGCCGACCTCCTCCTGGCTCGGGGACTCGTGGCAGATCGCGATGAGCTGATCCAGCGGTTGAAGGTCGTGAACTACTACCGGCTGAGCGGCTACCTGCATCCCTTCCGTCAGCCGGATGACAGCTACCGGCCCGGCACCACGCTGGAGACGGTTTGGCGGCGCTACAACTTCGACCGCAGGCTTCGCATCCTGCTGCTGGATGCCATCGAGCGCATCGAGGTCGCCGTTCGCACACGGCTGGTTTACCACTTTGTGCAGGCGCACGGGGCATTTGGCTATCAGGACGAAAAGAACCTGCCGGGCTTCAAGCGGCGCTCCTGGTCAAACCAAGCCTGGCGGAACCTGAAAGCCTTCGCGAAGGGCAAAGGGCTGGAAAAGTCCGACTACGAGCTGTGGTTGGGAAAGCTGCGGAACGAAAAGAGCCGGGCCACCGATGCCTTTGTGAAGCATTTCGAGAAAAACTACGGCGACCAGCATGACCACCTGCCGCTTTGGATGGCCTGCGAACTGATGACGTGCGAGACGCTGCTCCAGTTTGCGAACGCGGTGGAGCCGTGCGTGCTCAAAGCCGCTGCGGCAGACTTCGGCTTCCCAGATGAACTGCTGCGCTCTTGGATGAAGGCCATCTTCTCGCTGCGAAACGCCTGTGCCCATCATGCGCGTGTCTGGAACCGCACCTTTGGCACTACGCCGTCCCTCCCCGGCAAGAACAAGCATCCGCTCTGGCACCGTCAGCCAACGTTTGGTCTCAAAAGCATCGGACTCATGCTCACCGTCTGCCACCACTGGCTCGGCAAGGTCAGCCCGACTTCGCAGTGGAAACAGCGCCTCTGGGGCTTGTTCGATGAATACCCCGAAATTCCTCTCCCCGAGATGGGCCTCCCGGCGGCATGGCGGACGCATCCGCTGTGGGTGTGAGCCAGTTTGTCAGGCAGTTGCAGCCTGACGTCATTTCCCCTGATGGACTGCCCGTCCATGGAGGGCGGCGCGGTGATCGTCACCGTCACTGGCGCTCCGCCCGCCACCAGCGGCCCGCTGGCCAGCGCCATGGAGGCCGTCATCTGCGCCGAGGTGATGGCCACCGACTCCGCCACCGCCGCCCGCACCACCGTCAGCGGCCCGCTGAGCACCGGCGCTTATGTGTCGTCCACGGCTTCACGCACTTCTTTGAGAAGAAAAGCACCAAAGTCATCCGCCTCTTTCTCGCTGTATTCACCGTTGACCGAATAAATGCGAACAGGGCTTTCTCCCTCGGCATTTCGTTCGCTGGTATCGATACCGTAGAACGTGCCGTCACCCACATCACTGATGATGATCACTGCAGGATTTAAGCGGATGACCTTGCGGTTTTCGAGCGTGAGCCAGATGCCATCAGGCACCGATGAATTGACAAAGTCATCGTCAACGATGCCATAGATCTCCAATCCACCAATGTCTCCACATCCCAGCTCTCGCAGAAAGCGGCGGTAAGTGGGTGGGAAAACCAGATCCAAGGCAGCCTCTGCCTTCGCAACGAAAGCCTCGCTCTTGGGCCCTTCAAAATCGCCCTCGTGTTCTTCAATCAAGCGGACGGCCTGTTCATAGTGGGTCATGCTCATGGCTCAAAATCGTTGGCTCGGTTTTCCGTCTTTACTTCCGAGCCAAGTTCTGAACTTGTTTCAATAGAAACGCACCAAAGCTTGACGCCACTTTTTCGCGGGTGGAACCATCAATGGAATAAATACTCACCGAACCCTCCCCCTCACAATCATTATCAGAAGTGTCTATGGCGTAGAAACAACCGTCACCTGCCACCGCTATAACGACCAGCCTCAAATCAAGGTGGATGCTTTTTCTCAATTGCAAGGTGTACCAAATAGCGTCGGGGATGCCGGAATTTTCAAAGTTTTCGCCTATAATGCCATACAATTCAAAACCCTCGACACCTCCGCATCCGAACTCGCTTAAAAAGCGGCGGTAAGTGGGCGGAAATTTCAGATGCAGAACTTGTTCAGCTTTTTCAATCAGATATTCTGCCTTGGAACCATCGAAATCTGTTTCGGCGTCAGACATCATCTGTTTTGCGGTTTCGTAATCTTGCATGCTCATGGTTCAAAATCTTTGGCTCTGTTTTTCCAGTAGTCACGTCTAAATAAATCGAATGCCTCGCGGTTTATGCCAGACGGGATGGTGTTGGGATTGATATGAATTATCTTCGAGTTTTCACGATGAAATGTCTCTGTGAGTTCAGCCAGCGGCCCGGCATCGCTCTGAATGGTATGATGCAGGTTTATAGAATTTCCATCAGGGCCTTTTGGAGCATACCCAATTTTCATGCGCTCTAAATTTGTTCGTCCTCGCACATCCCTCAAATGCGGATCGATCAAATCATCCCTCTGATAGACACGCTTGCCCTGGAACTCCGAGGTCTTCCAAAACTGAGACCCAGCGGTCAAGTCATCCAGCACCACAGCGCCTGCCTGAGTGAAACCATCGCGTTCAAAAACGGTTGCCGCAGTTTTGCGGAGTCCTTGAACCACGGTCACATTGATGACACCGCCGGATGCTTTGATGGCAAGGGCCGCCCCTTTGACCACCGGGAAGACGATGGTCAGATCGCCTATCACCGTCACCAGATCCTCGGCCGCTTGTTTGCCCGCGCCGTAGTAGTCGCCGCTCTCGATGAAGTCTCCCGCTCCCTCACTTTGGATGAGCCAGTTCCACACCGGCACCATCTGCTCCAAATCGTCTTGTGCCTGCTGGCTGCCCAGCCAGGCGGAGATAATCGTGCCTGTCATCTGCCCGGCTAGGCGTTTCGCCGCCCCCTGGTCCACAGCAGCGCTGCTTACCATGGCTGCTGCTTGAAGACTATAAACAACAAACCCTGCCGCCGCGACCACTGTCTTTTTTGTGGCACCCCCGTTCTGCGCCCACTGGTTGAGCGGCACCTTCAAGATGCCGTCCAGATGCGCAAAGGTCACCAGCGCCGCCGCATCCGGCGTCTGCTGGAACTGGTAGGCGTAGCGTGCCATCGCCTTCACATAGTCCATCAGCCCCTCGTCGGTGAGCTGCGTGGCGATCTTGTCCACGCTGCCCATCAGCGGGTGCCCGCCCAACTGGCGGCTGGTGATCTGCATGTGCGTCCAGCTCGCCGTGCCCTGCAGGCTGCGCACCAGCGCCGTCAATGCGTCCGCATGCGCCTGCTTGAGCGCCTCCGTCAACGGCTGGTAGAAGTCATGCGCCTGCTGCAAACCGCTGGAAAGGCCGAAGTGCCGCAGCAGATCACTGACACCCACGCCGACACTGTACTGGTAGAGCTGCGCCCCGGTGGCGTCCGTCACATTTACCGTGTTCATGCGCGCGGCCTGCTCCTGGATTTCCGTGACGATGCCGTTGAGCTGCTGCGCCGCCGCCAGGAAATTCAGCCCCGCGCTGCTCTGGTGCGCCAGTCCGCCGCCGAAGGCGGGCGGCACGGCCTTCTCCGGTGCGCTGGCCGCCTTCTTCGCCGCATGCCGCGCGATCTCGGCCTGCTCCTGCGCTGTCGCCGCGCGGTTGTCATACACCACATCCAGGGCGATGCCCTGGAGCTGCGCGCTCAGTGCCGCGCTCACCTGCCCCGGCGGCGGCGGGGGTGGTGGCGTGCCCGGCGGCGGCGGGGCGGCGCTCACCGGAATGTGCAGCACCGGGCTGCCGCTGCCAACCGTGCGGATCTCCAGCACCGGATACGGAAAGTCCGTCGGCACCGCCACCGTGAAGCTTACCGTCCCACCGCTGGTCGTGGTGAACCCGCCTGCATCCAGCCCGGTGAAGCTCACCCCGCTCACCGGCGCTCCGCCCGGCACCTGCGTCGAATACGCCGTGCGGGCATACACCACCTCTGTCACCCACGGCCGTGAGGCCACCGGCACCACATCGAGCTTCCCACTGACCACGCTGCTGCGCACAAAGAGCTGGCTCTCCCCCTGCCACGCCAGCCCCAGCAGCAGCCCGCTGGCCTGACAGCTAAACTCCACCGTGCTGCTCGCCCCCGGTGCCACCTGCGTGGCGCTGGCGGGCAGGTCGTAGCGCGTGTCTATGTAACCGCTGCGACCGCTGCTGACGCGGATCACCACGTAGGGCCGCCCGTTGGCATCCACGGCCAGCCGCGAGCCGCTGGTGCCGGTGAGCAGGTCCAGGCCAGTGAAGGGCTGGCCTTCCGGCGGCCGTGTCCACGCCACCCGCGCCTGATAGTCC
>DAORHS010000215.1:0-7239 GCA_035438165.1 Prosthecobacter sp. | reverse complement strand
ATAGACGATGGGTTTGATCATGCGTGGTATGATGCCGCGTTGGCCGCAGAGGGCAAGCCGAGTGTCCGGGATTCGCGGTTGACCACCCCCCTGCCCTGTTTAGAATCCGCCCGCTGTTTTCAGAGCGATTCATCCAGTGCTCCGAAGCCCGTCCCTTTGAATGTAAAACCCCGATGCGCCATCTTCGACCCCAGACTGCGCTGAAGGGAGCGTTCCAGCGGACGGAACGCCCGAAAGTCACCCCCTGCGCGCGGCAAGTGCTCGCCGGTGTGACTTTTGAGCCGGCAGGGCCAGTGCGGCCCGGCTTTGAAAACTGCAGCAGCCCGTGGTGGTGCTGTGGCAGACCGCTTGTGCGGTCCGCCGCGTGCCGCGGACCCGTGGAAGAGGCAAGCCGCCCGTTCCCGCCCGCCGCCCCCTCCAGCACCCCGGTTCTGCTCGAACACGCAACCCACCCCTACGTTAACTCAACTCATGTCCGACTATCCCAATCGCAATGGCGGCAATCGCCGCCGCAATCGCAACCGTCCCCGTGGCCCGCGCCCGGAAGGCCCTCGTCCCACCCGTGAAGGTGGTCGTGAAGGCCGCAATGCCGCCCCTTCCGGCTTTCAGAAATTCCTGAGCCTCATCAGCTTCGGTCTGCTCGGCCAGTCCAAGCCAAAGAGCCGTCCTCAGGCCGAGCGCAGCAGTGGCTCCGGCCCGCGCTCCACCAATGAAAATCCTCGCCCGCAGCGCGAACCACGCCAGCGCCGTGAGGCCCCTGCTCCGGTCAATCCCGCGGACATCAGCACGGACCGCCTCTATGTCGGCAACCTGTCCTACGACGCGACCGAGAGCGACTTGTTCGAGCTCTTCAACGGCGTGGGCGCCGTGCGCAACGCCGAGGTGGTGGTCAACAGCCGTACACAGCGTTCCAAAGGTTTTGCCTTTGTCACCATGGGCAGTGTCGAAGAAGCACGCCGCGCCGTGCAGGAACTCAGCGGCAAGGACTTCATGGGCCGCCCCCTCCAGCTCAGCGGCGCCAAGCCCAACACCCGCGGAGACGGCTCCAGCGACGCCCCTTCCGAAGAAGAAGAGGCCCAGATGGCCTGAGTCACGCAACACCTTGATTCCCAGTGCCCGCAGGTTCCCGCTGGAACCTGCGGGCTTTTTCTTGGCAGGTCCCGTTTGCAAAATCCAGGCGTAACGCTGAACGAAAACACCTCATTCGTCCTCCAAGTTCATCCGAACCAATCATGCCTGCTCCCACGCTCCTCGATCGAGAACCCGAATCCGAACCTGGATCAGCGCCGCCTCCCCCTCCCATCACACGCGTCTCCCCGCTGGACGTGGATGCGGACGAGCAGTTCTGCAACCTGCTGCAAGACCGCGCACTCCTCAGCGGTCCCAACCGCCGTTTGCGCGATCTGAGGCTGCTCTTCAGCGTGGCTCGGGATTTCATCCGGGGCTTCCGTGCCCTGCACTTCGTCGGCCCCTGCATCACGGTCTTTGGTTCTGCCCGCTTCGAGGAGGCTCATCCCTACTACAAGCTAGCGCGATCGATGGGCGCCGCTTTGGCAAAGATGGGGTTCACCGTGCTGACCGGCGGCGGCCCCGGCATCATGGAAGCGGCCAATCGTGGCGCAAAAGATGCTTTTGGACGAAGCGTCGGCTGCAACATCCGGCTGCCTTTTGAACAAAGCCACAATCCGTATCTCGACCGCTGGGTGACCATGGAGCATTTCTTCGTGCGCAAGACGCTGCTCATCAAATACAGCTACGGCTTCATCATCATGCCGGGAGGATTCGGCACCATGGATGAAATGTTCGAGGCGCTGACACTCATTCAAACCAAAAAGCTCAAGAGTTTCCCCATCGTCATCATGGGAAGCCAGTTCTGGGCGGAGATGCGGGACTTCATGGATCACATGCTCAAAGGCGCCACGATCAGTCCGGAAGATCTCGACCTGATCAAATGGACCGACTCTGTTGAAGAGGCGGTGGCACATCTCCAAGAGAAAGCCGTGACACAATTCGACCTGCGCCGCCACCGCGTACCTCACAGCAGCCCGCTGCTGGGGGAAAAGACGCTTGAAGGCGCCTCCTGAAACACCTTGTTCCGCGCCGCCCATGTCTGATCACACGCTCACCCTCTCCAACGGCCGCAAACTTGGCTATGCGGAGTATGGCGATCCGCAAGGCGAAACAGCGTTCTACTTTCATGGCTGGCCGTCTTCACGCCTGCAGGGATCCCTGTTCGATGAACCGGCCAAAAAGCACGGCATGCGGCTCATCTGCCCGGATCGTCCCGGCATCGGACTTTCCGACTTCCAGCCCGGCCGCACCTTGTTTGACTGGCCGGACACCTTCGCCCAGCTCGCCGCTCATGTCGATGCGGACAACTACCACGTCCTCGGCTGGTCCGGGGGCGGCCCCTACGTGCTGGTCACGGCCTTGAAGATGCCGAAACGTCTGCTTTCTGCCTCCATCATCTGCGGCGCGCCTCCGCTGAGGTTTCTGGGAGATCGCGAGATGTTCTGGCTCTACCGCTTCATGATTCAGCTTCGCCATTACCTGCCCACGGTGCTCGGCACCGTCCTGCGCATCGGCGGCATGGTCGCGAAAGGCAGCCCGCAGAAGGCGCCCCTGCGCTGGCTCATGAAACTGCTCGGTGAGGAAGACCGCCGCGTGCTGCTTCTGCCCGGCATTTATGACGTCGTCCGTGATGCAACGCTGGGCG
Organism: Prosthecobacter sp.; assembly: GCA_035438165.1. Lineage (GTDB taxonomy): Bacteria > Verrucomicrobiota > Verrucomicrobiia > Verrucomicrobiales > Verrucomicrobiaceae > Prosthecobacter. Next base: position 4,523 of record DAORHS010000215.1, on the reverse strand, counting down.
CGCTCAACCGCGGAGCCCGCAGCGTCATCGCTGATGCGGACATTTATCTCAGTGAATGGGGTTTCGAAGTCGGCCATCTCAACTTCCCCATCCGCTTCTGGCACGGCAAACAAGACCGTAACATCGCCTGGACCTACACCCATCAGATCGCCGAACTCATCCCGCAGGCTGAGACCCGCTGGTCTGACATCGACGGCCACTACTCCCTGCCCATCACGCATGCCGAGCAGATCATCACGGCGGCGCTGCAAAAAAACGTGCCCGGATCAATGCCTGGGAAGTAAGATCGGAATCCCGTCGTCAATCACGTACACGCGAAGGCCGTCCTCCGTCACCAGCGCGGCATCCACCCGATGCTGCGCACATTCCTCCGCCGTCGCGCGTCGCAGAGACTGATGCGTGTCAGGGCAGCGCATCAACGGCAGAAAATCTTCAAGCCATGGCGTTTCGTTTTGCATCAGTATTCGGCCATGGAGGGGTCGATCTCACGCGCCCAGGCAATGATGCCTCCCGAAACATTCCAAACATCATCGAAGCCAAGCTCGCGCAGTTTGCTGACAGCCCGTGCGCTGCGCCCCCCGCTCTTGCAGTGAACGAGGATTCGTTTGTTCCGGGGAATCTCGATGGTGCGATTGTCGAGTTCTCCCAGAGGGATGAGCACGGCGCCTTCAATGCATGAGATGGCCCGCTCATGCGGTTCACGCACATCGAGGAGAAAATGATCATCTCCGGCATCGCGGAGCTGTTTGAGTTCGTGGACGGTCATGGCAGGAACTTCGGGAGCTGCGGCCGGGATGCCGCAGAAGCCCTGATAGTCGATGGGTTCAGTGATGGTGGGAGTGTCGCCGCAGACGGGACAGGACGGGTCACGGCGCAGCGTGAGCGTGCGAAAGCGCATGCTGAGCGTATCGACATGGAGAAGCTTGCCGAGCAACGGCTGGCCGATGCCGGTGATGAGCTTGATCGCTTCGAGGGCTTGCATGGTGCCAATAAGTCCGGGCAGCACACCCAGCACACCACCTTCCGCACAGGACGGCACCAAACCGGGCGGTGGTGGCTGCGGGCACATGCAGCGGTAGCAGGGGGCGCCGAGATGAGGCGCAAAGACGCCCACCTGACCGTCGAAGCGCAAAATACTGCCATACACGTTCGGCTTGCGCAGCCAGACAGCCACGTCATTGCTCAGATAGCGCGTGGGAAAATTGTCCGTCCCGTCGATGATGACGTCATAGTCCGCCGCAAGGCGCATGGCGTTCGCGGCGGTGAAGAGTTCGGGGCAAATCTGCACATCGACGTGAGGATTGATGTCCAGCAGGCGGTCACGGGCCGCATCCAGCTTCTTCCGACCGAGATCCTTCTGCCCGAAGAGAATTTGCCGCTGCAAATTTGTGATCTCGACCGCATCCGGATCCACCAACCCCAGCCCCCCGACACCCGCGGCCGCCAGATACATCGTGATCGGTGATCCCAAGCCCCCCGCCCCGATGCACAGCACCCGCGCCGCCTTCAGCTTGCGCTGACCTTCCATCCCGAATTCGGGAATGGCCAGATGCCGCGCATAGCGGCTCAGTTCAGCGGGAGTGAGGTCAGACATCGGTTGGGGTGCTCAAAATGGCATGGAGCGGCGCGCGTGCAACGATTCCAGCGGTTGCGGGCGGATTTGCGCCGTATAATCTCATGCCATGCCTGATTGGACACCCCCAACCACCGTCAATCTGGTCGATCTCGGCTTCATGGACTCGCGTTCGAAGCTCATCGACCTCGCCGCCTTCCTCGACCGCGTCCAAAAGACCGGTCAGGACAGTGATTTCCGCGTCCAGGCGCTCAAGAACGCCATCGCCCTCCTCTCCCAGGACAAGCCCCAACGCGCCAAAGACGTCCTCCTCAGCTTCAGCGATCCCAGCACCGAGCCCATCGCCAAGGCCACCACGCAAGGCGCCATCGGCGCGTTCAAAGGCTGAACTTGAAACTTTAAACCTGAAACTTGGAACTCCCACCGGGATGAACTACATCGAACCCCACGGCCACATGGTCAGCCGCACCACGGACGACTACGAGCGCATGGCCATCGCTGGTTGTCAGGCCATCTGCGAGCCCGCCTTCTGGGCAGGCTTTGACCGCGCCAGCGCCGACGGCTTCTACGACTACTTCCGCCAGATCACCGAGTATGAGCCTAAGCGCGCCGCGAAGTTCGGCATCCGGCACTACTGCTGGCTGTGCATCAATCCGAAGGAAGCGGAGGATTTGAAGCTGGCGGACGACGTCATCGCGCTCATCCCGCAGTTCATCGACAAACCCGGCGTCCTCGGCATCGGCGAGATCGGCCTGAACAAGAACAGCCGCAACGAACTCAGGATTTTCGAGCAGCACGTGCAGATTGCGCAGGACTACGACCAGCTCGTGCTCATCCACACCCCGCATCTCGAAGACAAGCTCAAAGGCACGCGTCTGATCGTCGATGCGCTGAAAAACTTCCCCAAGATCAAGCCCGAGCGCGTCATCATCGACCACGTCGAGGAACACACCATCGACCACGTGCTCGACCACGGCTTCTGGGCCGGCATCACGCTCTATCCCGAGAGCAAATGCACCCCCAACCGCGCCATCGACATGCTGGAGCACCGCCACGCCGAACGCATCTGGATGAACAGCGCCTGCGACTGGGGCATCAGCGATCCCCTCGCCGTCCCCAAGACCATGCAAGCCATGCGCCAGCGCGGCTGGAGTGAAGCCATGATACAAAAGGTGGCCTGGGACAATCCAAGCACGTTCATGAAGCAGAGCCCCAAGTTTGTGATATGACGATCATGAGTGTGAATCTGGATTGCATGGCCCTCATCGCCGGAAACGGCATCTACCCGGAGACCTTCGTCGCGGCAGCACGGAAGGCAGGCGTGAAGAAACTGGTGGCCGCCGCCTTCACGAATGAGACGAAGCCGGAGCTGGCGGGGATGGTGGATGTGATCGAATGGTTCCGCGTGGGGCAGCTCGGGAAGATGATCTCGTTCTTCAAGAAGCAGGGCGTGACGCAGACCGTGATGGTGGGCCAGATCGCCCCGAAGAATCTCTTCGACCTGCGACCGGACTTCCGCACGCTGATCATGATGGCGAAGCTGAAGCAGCGGAACGCCGAGACGCTCTTCGGCGGCATTGCCAACGAGCTGGCGAAGGACGGCATCACCCTGCTGCCTGCCACGACGTTTCTGGAAGACTTGATGCCGGGCGTCGGGCATGTGGCGGGGCCGCAGATCAAAAAGCGGCGCCAGGAAGATGCCGAATATGGCTTTAAAATCGCCAAGGAAAGCAGCCGCCTCGACATCGGACAGACGGTGGTGGTCAAAAACGGCACCGTCCTTGCCGTGGAAGCATTTGAAGGTACGAACGAAGCCGTGAAGCGCGGCGGTGCCCTCGGACGCGGCGGTGCCACGATGGTGAAGGTTTCAAAACCAAGCCAGGACATGCGTTTTGACGTTCCCGTGGTGGGACCGGACACGATCCGCACGGCGGCGGCGGCAGGGGTCGATTTGATCGCCATAGAGGCAGGCATGACCCTGCTGCTAGGGCGGGAGGAGGTTTTTCAGCTCTGCCAGGAGCTCAAAGTGACCCTCTTGGCCCTGAGGTGATTTTTTTCTCGCCTTTCAGGCACCGGTTGGGTCTAATCAAGGCGGCTGCGGGATAATTCCCGTGTCCACATAACATCATAACCAACCCATAAACATACGCATACTATGAAAACGCAACGAAACCACGCCTTCACTCTGATCGAGTTGTTGGTGGTGATCACGATCATCGCAATTCTCGCGAGCTTGGCCGTGCCCGCCTTCACCATGGTTCAGACCCAGGGCAATCAGATGAAAGGGGTCAACAACTGCAAGCAGATCATCCTCTCGCTCAAGCAGTACTCCAAGGACAACAACAGTGCCTACCCTGACGCGGTGGCCAATCCGATGACCGGCGGCATTGCCGCTACAGCCAACGACGCCTTCCGCTTCCTGGTTCAGGAGCAGATCGTGACGGATGAGCGCATCTTCGGGTGCCCGGCCGGCTACAACACCATCGACAACAACAGCATCGGCCAGGCCCCGAGTTTCGGTCAGGCCCTTCTGCCAGGTGAAAATCACTGGGCGATGACCGGCAATCAGACCGACACCACCGTGGGCAACATGCCCATCGTTTTCGAAAACCCCATTGGCAATGGCTGGCCCCCCAGTTGGAATGCTGATGCGGCAGGTCAGATCAAACCCGGTCGCACCTGGCCCGGCGGAAAAATCATCATTGGCCGCAATGATGGCAGTGTCGCGGTCGAAGCACTCAGCGGGAAAAGGGGCGTCGTGGGTCCCAAGATGATGGCGGGAGGCATGAACACCTTCACCCAGGCTTCCCAAGGACAGACCCAACGCGTCTTGAACATTGTTCTGGGACAAGGTCAGGGCGGCGGCAGCTACTCAGATCCGAATCAGCAGCAAGGCGGTCTTCCTCCCGCACCCTTTGGCCAGCCCGGTGGATTGCCCCAAGGCCTGCCT
>DAORHS010000214.1:0-7248 GCA_035438165.1 Prosthecobacter sp. | reverse complement strand
GGCCGCAATGGAAAGAAGCTCTGGTCCTTCGACGTCGGCGGCGAGGTGCCCGGCTGGGGCTATTGCGGGAGTCCGCTCATTGTGGGCGATGTGGTAGTTGTCACCCCCGGCGGATCGCAGGGCACCTTGGCGGCCTTTGACAAAAGCACCGGCATGAAGGCCTGGCAGTCCGAAGGCTGGACCGACGGTGCGCAGTATGCCTCCGCCATCGCCGTGGATCACAATGGTGCGAAGCAGATCATCCAGCTTACCATGCAGAGCGTCGCCGGCGTGAACGCGGCGAACGGCGAGCTGCTCTGGCGCACCGATTTTCCCGGCAAGACCGCCGTCATTCCCACCCCGATCTTCAGCAATGGCCAGGTCTTCGTCACCGCAGGCTACGGCGTCGGCTGCAAGTCGGTCAAAATCGGCCCCGGCAACGCGGTGGAGGAGTTGTACTCGAACACCGACATGGAGAACCACCACGGCGGCGTCATTCTGCATCAAGGCAGCCTCTACGGTCATTCCAACAAGAGCGGCTGGACCTGCATGGACTTCAAAACCGGCGCGGTGAAATGGCAGGAGAACAAGGCCCTCAGGAAAGGCGCGATCCATTGCGCCGACGGCATGTTCTACTGCCTCGAAGAAAAAACCGGCACCGTGGCCCTCATCGAAGTCTCGCCCGAGGGGTGGAAGGAAAAAGCCCGCTTCACGCTCAGCCCGCAGACCACGCAGCGCAATCCCAAGGGCGCCATCTGGACCCACCCCGTCATCAGCGGCGGCAAGCTCTACCTGCGCGACCAGGAGCTGCTGTTCTGCTTCGATGTGAGCGGGAAGTAAACAGAACACTCCGGCGGTCTTTACGCATGATTGACAGCCCCCCCGGCTGATCCGGCTATGCTCGGCATCAGCCATGAAAACCTCATCCTGCCTCGTCTTTGCTCCAAGCCCGCACGGAAACCTCGCTGACCTATACGGCGCATTATTCGTGGTGAATTGAGCGATCTCGTGTCGTCGGGGCGCTCCCGCAGAACTCACTCTAAAGGATTCTGCTCAAGGTGCGTTCTACAGTCAGTCACCCAACCACACCATGAAACGCACGCTCCTTCTCCTCTCCGCCCTGTGCTCTCCGCTCTCCGCCTTTGCCGACAACTGGCCCATGTGGCGCGGGGCGAACGGGGATGGCACGTGTTCCGAGTCAAACCTGCCGGACAAATGGAGCCAGGAGGAGAATGTGGTGTGGAAGGTGGCGCTGCCGGACCGTGGCAACTCGACGCCGGTGGTGTGGGGCGACAAGCTGTTCCTCACACAGGCGATTGAGAAGGAAGGAAAGCGTCTGCTGCTGTGTTTCGACAAGAAGACGGGCAAGCAGCTCTGGGACGCGGGCACTGTTTATAAAGAGAAGGAACTGACGCACGCCACCAATCCCTACTGCGCCGCCTCGCCGGCGACGGATGGCGAGCGCGTGGTCGTGTTCCATGCCTCGGCGGGTGTGTTTTGCTACGACATGAACGGCAAGGAACTGTGGAAGCGCACGGATCTGGGCAAGCTGCATCACATCTGGGGCTGCGGCACGTCACCGGTGCTCGCGGGAGACCGCGTCTTCCTGAACTTTGGTCCCGGCGAGAACACCGTGCTTTACGCCTTCGACAAAAAGACGGGGAAGACCCTGTGGGAGCACAAGGAACCCGGCGGCGCCTCCGGTGAGGCGGGCAACAAGACCTGGCTCGGTTCCTGGAGTGATCCGCTGCTGCGCAAGACGGGCAGCCGGTATGAACTGCTGATGTCGTATCCCGGCCGTGCCTGCGCCTTTGATCCGATGAACGGCAAGGAACTGTGGACCTGCGGCGGATTGACGCCGCTGGTGTACAACTCGCCGCTCTACACGGACGGCATGGCCATTTTTATGTGCGGCTACGGCGGCTCGGCGATGGCGGTGAAAACGGGCGGCAGCGGTGACGTGACGGAAAAGAATCGCGTCTGGCATGAGCCGCGCGTGCAGCAGCGCATCGGCAGCGGGGTCATTCATGACGGGCGTCATTACATCCTCACGGACGGCGGAATCGTCGAGTGCCGGGAGGTGAAGACGGGGAAGCTGGTTTACAACGAACGACTCAAAGGCCCCGGACCCACGGCGAAGAACTGGTCCTCCCTGGTCCTCAGCGCGGATGGCAAATGCTATGCGGCCAACCAGGGCGGCGACTGCTTTGTCTTCAAGGCCGGCCCCACCTTCGAACTGATCTCCACCAACTCGCTGGGCGAGCTGATCATCGGCTCCATCGCGGTGAGTGACGGACATCTGTTCGTCCGCGGTTACAAGAACCTGTGGTGCATCGGGAAGAAGTGAGCGTCGCGTCTGAACGCGACGATTCGTCCTCGTCCTCCTACTCGAACTCGTCCTCGGTTATGGCGGGTGTTGATACCGAGAGATGGTCGAGTGATTGAGAAGCGGTCTTGGTGATGGCTTGCAGACGTTGGCAGGAGCGGCGCTGAAGGATCGAGGACGAGTTCGAGGACGAGTAGGAGAACGATCCGAGGCCATGCCACGCCCCCAGATTTCTCCTTGCCCCCGCCGTGCCGGGACGCTAACAGACGCGTCTCCCGCCCCGCTTATGGCCTCTGATCGTCAGCACACTCTCGCCAAAACCGTCTCGATGACGGGCACCTCGCTGCACACCGGCGAACAGGTCACGCTCACCCTGCAGCCTGCGCCTGAAAATTTTGGCTTTAAGTTCCGCCGCATCGACCTGGAGGACAAGCCCTTCATCCCGGCGCTCGTCGAGAAGGTGCAGAAGGTCGAGCGGGCCACGACCATCGCCGAAGGCGGCGTCAATGTGCACACCGTCGAGCACGTCATTTCCGCTCTCGCGGGCATGGGCGTGGACAATGCGATCATCGAGATGGACGCCAACGAGCCGCCCATCGCCGACGGCAGTTCGATGCCGTTTGTGCAGCTCATCAAGTCTGCGGGCCTGCAGGAGCAGGGTGAGGCGCGCAAGGTTTTCGAAGTGCGCGAACCGATCTACCAGGAGACGCGCGACGGCACCATCCTCACCATCGTGCCTGACAAGAAGTTCCGCATCTCCTGCACCAACGTCGGCCCGGGCGGGCGCTTCACGCAGTATTTCAGCACCGAGATCACCCCGGAGACCTACGAGAAGGAGATCGCCGCAGCGCGCACCTTTGTGTATTACGAGGACATCGCTCCGCTCATGGAGAAGGGGCTGATCAAAGGCGGCACGCTGGAGGCCGCCGTGGTGATTCGCGGTGACACACTGCTCTCGAAGCAGCCGCTGCGTTTCGCGGATGAATTCGTGCGCCACAAGATTCTCGACATCGTGGGCGACCTGATGCTTTCCGGCAAGCGCATCCTCGGTCACATCATCGCCGTGCGCCCCGGTCACGGGCCGAACACCGAGCTGGCCCGCGCCATCGTGCAGCAGTACAACCAGATGCGCAGCATGGTCCCGGCACCGGTGAACATCCCCGGCGGCGAGGCGGTGCTCGACATCAACGAGGTGATGAACATTCTGCCGCACCGCTACCCCTTCCTGCTGGTGGACCGCATCATCGGATTCGAAGGGGAGACCAAGTGCCGCGGCATCAAGAACGTCACGATCAACGAGCCCTACTTCCAGGGTCATTTCCCGGGCCATCCGATCATGCCGGGCGTGCTGCAGCTCGAGGCCATGGCCCAGGTCGCCAGCATCGTGCTGCTGCGCATGCCGGGGAATCAGGGCAAAATCGGCTACTTCATGAGCGCCAACAACGTCAAGTGGCGCAGGCCTGTGCTGCCCGGCGACACGCTCACCATTGAGACCGAAATCCTCAAAATGAAGCGCAGCATCGCCAGCGGCATCGGCCGCTGCATCGTGAACGGCCAGGTCGTCTCCGAGGCCGAACTCATGTTCAGCGTGGTGGATCGTTAAAACAGACTGCTTGCGCATGCCTTCCTCGATTCATCCGTCCGCCATCATTGATCCGACCGCCAAAATAGGAGCGGATGTCCACATCGGACCCTACTGCATCATCGGTGCGGACGTTGAGATTGGCGATGGCTGCTGGCTCCAGCATCACGTGACGGTCATGGGGCCTTCCAAGATTGGGAAGAACAACAAATTCTTCGCCTACGGCTCCATCGGCCAGCAGACGCAGGATTTGAAATACAAGGCCGAGCCAACCTGGCTCGAAGTCGGTGACCACAACACCTTTCGCGAGTTCTGTTCCGTCCATCGCGCCACCTCGCCCGGTGACAAGACGATCATCGGCAGCCACAACAATTTCCTCTCCTACGTCCACATCGCGCACGACTGCATCGTGGGGGATCACGTCATCTTCTCCAACAACGGCACGCTCGCCGGGCACGTCGTGGTGGAAGATCACGTCATCATCGGTGGACTCACCGCCGTGCATCAGTTCTGCCGCATCGGCACGCGCTCGATCACCGGCGGCTGCGCGAAAGTCGTGCAGGACATCCCGCCCTTCTGCACCGCCGATGGCAATCCGGCCCGTGCGCGCGGCCTGAACATCGTCGGCCTGCAGCGTGCCGGATTCACCCGCGAGCAGATCCGTTCGTTGCGGGAGGCGTTTCGCAAAGTCTATCGCAGCGGCTTGAACAACGCGCAGGCGGTCGAGGAGCTCCGTGCCGGAGATCTCACGCCCGAAGCGGCCGCCTTCACCGAGTTCGTCGCCACCACCAAGCGCGGCATCATTCCAGGCGGCAAAGCGGCGGCGGACGAGCAGGATTGAGGCAGGGGCCTGCTGAAGACCGCTTCATCGCGTGCACTCTGCGGCGGATTCGTGCTAGAGTACCCCCTTTCGATGCAGATCCTTCTTATCACAGAGCCCGGCATTGACGGCGTGTTCCGGCATGTCGAAGCACTGGCGTCTTTTCTGATGGATCGCGGCCATCGGGTGCATCTGGCGTTCTCCGATGTGCGCGGTTCGGACCGGCTGAAGCATCTCGTGGCGGACGTTTCCGCCGCCGGCGGTCAGACGGTCAACCTCGCGGTGGGCAATGCTCCCGGACCGGGCGATTTCGCGGCGTTGCTGAAGCTGCGCAGGCTGGTGCTGCATGCGAGGCCGGATGTGATCCATGCCCACAGTTCCAAGGCGGGCGCGCTGGCTCGTGCGCTGGTGTGCCTGGGCGTTCGGCAGCCGGTCTTCTACACACCGCATGCGTACTACGGTCTCTCCGGCAAGAGCGGGATGAAGTCCCTGCTGTTCAATTTCATCGAAGCGGTGCTGGGCCGTGCGGGCACTACGATCAATTTGTCCGCCGGTGAGCGGACCTTTGCCAGTGGCACCTTGAAGATTCCCGAGCGGCGGCTGTGCTTGATCTCCAACCCGGTGGACTGTGCGCGTTTCCGTCCGGCAGATGCACAGACGCGGCAGTCCCTCCGCGCCGAACTGGGAGTTCCAGAAAACGCCCTGCTGCTCGGTTCGGTGGGCAGGCTGGCGTTTCAGAAGGATCCGCTGACGCTCTATCGCGCCTTCGCCAAGGCTTGTCACAACCGGCCGGAACTCCGGCTCTATCATCTGGGGGATGGTGAACTCACGGCAGAATGCGCGGCTCTTGCCGATCAACTCGGCATTGCTTCGCGCATCATTCGCAAAACGTATTTGTCCGAGCCTCTGTCCTTCTATCAGGCGCTGGATGGCATGATTTTGACCTCGCGTTACGAGGGCTTGTCTTTTGCGGTGCTTGAGGCTCTGGCATGCGATCTGCCGGTGATCCTGAGCCAGGTGCCGGGAAACAACGACTTCACGGAGATGGGGCTGTCGCACTGCTGGTCGGCGCCCAAGGAGGACGTGAACGGCTTTGCGGATGCGATCGGGAACTGGGCAGGCGATCACGAAACGGCGCGTGCGTCCAATCATCGGCAAATCGCGGAATCACAGTTCAGCCAGGAGGCCTGTTTCGGTGCGCTGGTGCGTGAATATGAGCAGCAGCTCACCGCGCGCTGAGGCTTGAGCGAGGCGATTGAGTGCCACGCAGCTTGATCTCATGAAAACAGGCGCTTAGCGTACCGTTTTCATGCCTCTTCCCGGACAGATTTTCGCTCTGCTTTGCCTGCTTTTCCTGGTTCGCCTGGAGGTGAGCGGGCAGGAGGTGCCATGGGAGCCGGCGGTGCGTTCCGACTCGGCCGACTGGTTTGAAACGGTGAAGCAGCAGGCGGCGGCGGTGAAGCAGTCGCAGGCTCGCATCCTTTTCATCGGCGACTCGCTCACCGAAAGCTGGGATGAGGAGATTTGGAAGACTCGCGTCGCGCCCGCCAGGGCGCTTAATTTCGGCGTGGGCGGGGAAGGTCCGCAGCATGTGCTCTGGCGTATGGATCACGGCATTCTCGACGGACCGGCGCCCGAGACCGTTGTGCTCATGATCGGCATCAACAACTTTTGGCGTGAGTTCACCGCCGCAGACACGGCACGCGGCATCGAAACCATCGTGGATCGTATTCATCAACGACTCCCGTCCGCACGCATCGTGCTGCTCGGCCTGCTGCCGGTGTATGAGGCCGCCTCTCCGATCCGTCCCTGGATCGGAGAGATCAATGCGCGGCTCAAACGACTCGACGGCCGGGAGAAGGTGGAGTTCTTCGATCTCTCGTCCGGTTTTCTCGAAGCGGACGGCAATCTGCGCCGCCAGCTCTATGTGGAGGACAACGTGCACCTGTCCAAGGCGGGGTATGTCGTGCTGACCCGCGCCCTCGCGCCCATTCTCAAACTGCCCGCGGCCCTTCCATGAACAAGATCAATCCCACGCTGCGAATCTCGGAACTGGACGCACTGCGCGGCATCGCCGCCATGGCGGTGATCTTTTTTCATTTCACCAGCGGCATTGCGAAGAACTGGTCCTTTCATCTCTATGACCCGCCGTTCCAGTTTCCGTTTGGAGACAAGGGGGTGGACCTGTTCTTCATGATCAGCGGCTTCGTCATCTTCATGACGCTGGATCGTGCCCGGTCCGCCAGCAGCTTTGCGGTGGGGCGCTTCTCGCGCCTGTTTCCCACCTTCTGGGCCTGCGCCCTCATCACCCTGCTGGTCACCGCGAACTTTGGGCTGCCGGGCCAGGAGGTCAGTCTGCGTGAGGCGCTTTGGAACGCCACCATGATGCCCCGCTTCGTGCGTGCGCAGATGATCGACGGCGCCTACTGGTCGCTGGAGTTCGAACTGCTCTTTTACGTCGCCATGCTCGTTCTTCATCAGTTGGGCGCCTTTCGAAAATGGACGATCCCGGTGCTGCTGCTCTGGCTGGCCGCCGCCGCC
>DAORHS010000213.1:0-7281 GCA_035438165.1 Prosthecobacter sp. | reverse complement strand
TCTGCATCGTCACCGCCATCGGCTCGTCCTGCTGCCGCAGGATGGCGCGGATCGTGGACACCGCCTCCCAAGCCTCATCTTTGAAATCACCGCCGCCCTGCGGCGTCACCATGATCGCCAGCCGCTTCACCTTTCCCATGCTGATCACTGTGTGGTGCTGCTGTCCCATCAGGCAAGGCGGCATGTCCGGGCTCAAGGCTGCGGGATCTGACACCCGATGCGTACAACCAACCACCCCACACTCACCGCCCAGCAGCCGTCGATCTGCTGCCAAGTGATAACAAATCGGGGTTTCCGATGAAGTAGGAACCTTTGATGACATGACAGCGCCTCCAGATGGTTTTTGTGTTCAGGTTGGTCATGAATGCAGCTCCAAAAGATTTGAAGTAGTATTCTTGATGCAACTTTAACGCATAACCACCCATGCATATGTTGGCCTCCTGTAAGCGTCCATTGTCCCGCCCCCTGCGGCAAGATCGGCGCAGCCAAGCACAGCATCGGCGCATTGATGCATCACCCATGCATCTTATATATCGGCCTCATTCCAACCAACCATGAAACTCATCCTCTCATCCCTCGCCACCATCACCGCCGTGATGACGCTGCTCGTGAACGCCGCCCTGGCCGCCGATCCCGCCGCCGTCGCCACTGAAACCGCCACGAACACCGTTTGCCCCGTCACCGGCAAGCCAGTCGATCCCGCCATCACGGCTGAATATGAGGGCCGGAAGTGGTCCTTTGCCAAAGAGGCGTGCAAAACGAAATGGATGAAGACTCGCGAGGACAGCCTCTATCAGAAGCTGGGCGGCAAGGCGGCTCTCGATGCCGTCGTGGATGCCTTCTACGTCAAGGTGCTGTCCGATGACCGCGTGAAGCACTTCTTCGACGACGTGAGCATGGACAAGCAGCGCCGGAAGCAGAAGGACTTCCTCTCCGCCGCGTTTGGCGGTCCGCTGCCCTGGACCGGCAAGGACATGCGCAAAGCCCACGCCGGCATGGGTCTCACGGAGGAGCACTTCAACGCCATCGCCGAGAACCTCGTGAACACGCTGAAGGATTTCAAAGTGAAGCAGGAGTTGATCGATCAGGTCGTCGCCATTGCTTTGACGACCAAGGATGATGTCCTTGGCCGCCCTAAAGCAGCAAACTGAGAGCGGTCCATCTCTCATCTGCTGCAACACACCGCCGCAACGAGTGCCGGGAGTCGCTCGCTGCGGCGGTCTGCATTTCCGCACCGGGAGCGTGAAAAAAGCCGCTGAATTCCCCATGCGGCTGCGTTTTCTGGTCCGCCATGAAGTCACCGATCCTCGCCGCCGCCCTCTCTCTCTCCGCCCTCTGCCCTCCGGTCTTTGCTGAAAAAGTCGGCCCGTGGGATCTCGATGCACTCAAGACCAACGTGCCCGCGATGAAGTGGGTGCGGCAGGACCAGCCCATTCAATCGCTGACCTATGCCGGTGAGAAGTATCAGGGTCACGACACCGAGGTGTTCGCGTTTTATGCCTCGCCCATCACGATCGGCGAAGCCAAACCGGGCGCGAAGTTCCCCGGCGTCGTGCTCATTCACGGCGGCGGTGGCACGGCCTTTGCGGATTGGGTGCATCTCTGGGCGAAACGCGGCTACGCGGCCATCGCGATGGATTTGAACGGCTCGCGTCCGCCTGATCCCGAGTTCGATCCGAAAACCGGCATGGCCGTCGGCAACGGTCATCGCGGCACGCGCACGCGCCTGCCGAACGGCGGCCCGCCGCACGGCCATCCTGAAAAATTCGACTGCATCCTCACCCCTGACACGAGCGACGACTGGCCCTTCCACGCCGCCGCCAGCGTGATGCGCGCACACACCCTGCTGCGCAGCTTTCCCGAAGTGGATGCGGAGCACACCGCCGTCACTGGCATCAGCTGGGGTGGTTACACGACCTGCCTCGTCGCTTCGCTCGATGATCGCTTCAAGGCCGCGGTGCCGGTTTACGGCTGTGGCTTTCTCCACGAAGGCGAATCCGTGCAGAAGCCCAGCATCGACAAACTGGACGCGGAACACCGTGCCTTGTGGGTGAAGGAATACGATCCCGGCAGCCTGCTGCCGCGCTGCCACGTCCCGATCCTCTTCGTGAACGGCACGAACGACGTTCACTACGTGCTCGACAGCTACATGAAGAGCTACAACGCCGTCCCCGGCGAGAAGCACATCCGCATCCAAATCAAAATGCCCCACGGCCACCCGCCCGGCTGGGCGCCGCAGGAGATCGGACACTTCATCGATTCGAAATGCAAGTTCACAACACATGTAGTCGGAGCGAAGGACGGATTGCTCGCAGCCCAGCCACTTGCGGATGTGGGTGATCCTGTGGTCAAAGGCGATGCAGTTGAAGTCACGTATTTGATCTCCAACCGTCATATCAAGAAGGCTGATTTGAATTATACCACCGACTCTGGACTGCGCTCAAAGCGTGAATGGAAGACTGTACCCGGATCAGTCACATGGACCGGGATCGATGCCAGTGGTGGCTCCTTCAACGAGCACTATCGGATCACCGCCCCCAAACCACCCGCCGATGCCAACACCTGGTTCATCAACGTCACCGACGAACGCGGTGCGATGGTGAGCACACCCGTGCAGTTCAGTCCATGATCCAAAATGCGCCGGTTCGTGGCGTATTGGGCACATGAACAAAATCTGCGCCCTTTTCGCACTGCTCTCCGTCGCTGTTGCGGCTGAGCCGTTGCCGGTGATCGAAGTCGAGGGACAGCCGCTGGCGGCGAATGCGCGGCGGGTCGTGCAGGCGCTGGATTTTCTCGGCGCACCGCTGGCGGGTGACGTGCGAACGAAGTTGGAGGCGGCGATGGCGTCGCGTGATGCGGCGGGTGTGCAGGAGGCGCTGGATTCGCAGGTGCTTTGCGTGGTGGACATCAATCCTGAGTCGCGGGTGAAGGCGCGGCGAGGTCCGGCGGCAGCGAAGGTGCAGCAGGCGGGCTACACGCCGGTGCTGATCAAGGTGATCAATCATGCGGTGAGCACGGCGCGACTGCGCCTCAGCAGCACGCAGGCGGGGCCGTCGTATGCGGGCGTGGCGAAGGGCACGATGGAACGCGAGCGGCAGACGCATCTGCGTGAGAACGAGAATACGAAAGGCGAGGACCGCTTTCTGGAGGTCGGGATGTTCGAATCGCCGCCGATGACGGGCAATCTGAGCGGCTTGGAGGTCGAGTATGCGATCGCGCTCATCTATTCGAACGAAGCGGGTAAACGCGAGGCGGTGCTCGCATTCGACATCGGCCAGGGGACGCAGGATCTCGGGTTTCGCGCGGAGGTGCCGGTGCTGCTCGACGTGCGAGCTGCGGTGACGGTGAAGCTCGACGTGAAGGATTTCGACGGCACGCCCACGACGGCACGATTGACCTTCACCGATGCTCAGGGGCATGTGTTTCCGCCGCAGGCACGACGACTGGCACCGGACTTCTTTTTCCAGAAGCACCTCTACCGTCCGAACGGCGGCACGGTGCTGCTGCCGCCGGGCGAGTTCACGATGGAGGCATCACGCGGGCCGGAATATCGCACGGTGAAGACCAAGGTGACGATTCCGGCGGCGAAGGAGACCACGCTGCCGGTGAAACTCGAACGCTGGATCAACGCGGCCGACTTTGGCTACTACAGCGGCGACCATCACATCCATGCGGCGGGCTGCGCGCACTACACCTCGCCGACGGAAGGCATGCCTCCCGAGCACATGTTTCAGCAGGTGAAGGGCGAGGGGCTGAATGTCGGCAGCGTTCTCTCCTGGGGCTACGGATTTGAGCATCAGCGCCAGTTTTTCGGACCGCAGGTCGATGCCTTGAGCGAGCCCTTCACGCAGATGAAGTACGACATGGAGGTCAGCGGCTTCGGCTCCGCCGCGCTTGGTCATGTGTGCCTGCTGAACTTGCGCGAGCTTGTCTATCCCGGTGCCGACGGCATCAAAGGCTGGCCCACCTGGAACACGCCCGCGCTGCGCTGGACGAAGCAGCAGGGCGGCTTCACCGGCTACCCGCACTCTGGCAGCGGCATGCAGGTGAACGCCGCCACTGCAGCGAAACGCATGCTCGAATTGTTCGACACCAACAAAGACGCGCGTCTCGCCGCTGACGAAACGAAGGACGCGCTGCTTCCGGAGCCGTTTGACAAGATCGACGCGGATCGCGACGGCGGTCTCAACGAGCCCGAACTGACCAACAGCCACGAACGCGTCATCGATCTGCTGCCGAATGTCGCGATTCCCGATGCGGGCGGCCATGAGATCTTCGTCACCACCGCCATCGGCGTGTGCGATTTCATCAGCGCGATGGACACGGCGCGTCTGCTCGAATGGAACGCGTGGTATCACCTCATGAATTGCGGCTTCCCGCTGAAGTGCGCCGGCGAAACCGACTTTCCCTGCATGAGCGGCACCCGCGTCGGCCAGGGGCGCACCTATGTGCAGCTCGGCAAGGTGGAGCGCGTTGATTTCACGCAATGGTGCGAGGCCATGGCCCATGGCCGCGACACCTATGTGAGCGACGGCTACGCGCATGCGCTGAATTTTGAGGTCGCGGGACAACGCTCCGGCGGTGAAGTGAAGCTCGCGCAGCCGGGACACGTGAAGGTGAGCGTCAAAGTCGCCTTCAGCTCCGAAACGCCGCTCGAAATCGCCTACGGCGGCGCGGTGCCGGTCGCGGGCGCACGTTTGACCGGCGACACGGTGCATTTTCACGATACCACCGGCGCACAGCCGTATGCCGGTGGCAAACGCAAGATCGAACTCATCGTCAATGGCCGCCCCGTCGCGACGCGTGAGGTCATTGCTGACGATCAATTGCACGACATCACCTTCACCGCCGACATCTCGCGCAGCAGTTGGGTCGCCGTGCGGCAGTTCCCGCAACTGCACACGAATCCGGTCAGCGTCATCGTCGCCGGCCAGCCCATCCGCGCTTCACGCCAAAGTGCGAAATGGTGTGCCGCCTGCATCGAGCAGCTCTGGCGTGTGCGGGAGAAAAACATCGCCCCCGCGGAGCGCGAGGAGGCTCGAAAGACGTTCGAGCAGGCGAAGGAGATCTACAGGAAGATCGCGGCGGAGTCCCCATTCGAGAGCTGAGATAAAAATCCCAAATCAATGATGGTCGCGGACAGGTGCGGTCGTTACGATTTGCCTGATGAAAAACAGCATCTCACGTCGCACCAGTCTCAAGCTCATGACCGCAGGCACGCTCGCCGGTCTGGCGGGTCGTTCCGAAGTTACGGCCGCTGCATCTCCTTCAACTGATCCTTGGGGCAAAACGCATGACCGTGTGTTCCTCGGCGGTGACTTCTGGGCGAATCCGATGGAGGACTGGCGCGTGAGCGAGGGCGGCGCGGAGTGCCTGAACATGGGCGGTGGTCGCAGCGTGCACTCGCTGACGCATCAGGTGACGAAGAATGGCGCTTTCACGATGGGCGTGACGCTGACGCGGCTGGAAGTGAAGAACAGCGACGGCGGCGCGGGTTTCCGCATCGGCATTCGCAGCGAGCTGAATGAGCACCGCAGCAACTGTTTCGTGCAAAAGGGCATCAACGCCGGCTGGCAGGGCGATCAGCTCGTGCTTGGACAGAAGACGGCAGCGCTGAAGGACGGCAGCGCTTTGAAGCAGGTGCGACTGACGCTGAAAGGAGCGCCGGAGGGCGACATGTGCGTTTTGACGCTCACGGCGAGCGCGGTCGATTCCGGTGCGGAGCTGGGGGCGGTCTCGCATTCGTTCAAGGCGAACGAACTTCTCGGCAATGTGTCGATTGCGAACAACTTCATCGCTGGCGCGGTCGGAGCGGCGAAGAAGAAGGGCAAAGGCAAGGCGGCGGGCACCGTGGGTGCGGGACGTTACCGCTTTCAAAACTGGACGATGGAAGGTGATGCCTTCGCTGTGACGTCGGCGAACCAGTTCGGGCCGCTGCTGTGGTCGATGTACTCGCTGAGCGATTCGCGCACGGACGAAGGCTTTGTGATGAAGATCAGCGCCCTCACCGGCCCGATGGGTGCGAAGGACAGCCAGGTGGTCGAATTGCACGTCCAGAAGGGCGAAGCGTGGAAATCGCTCGGCACGGCGAAGCTCGATCCAGATGCGTGGGTGGCGACGTTTCGCATCCCGAAGTGGGATGAGAAGCAGGCCACGCCCTACAAGCTCGTGTACCGCGAAAAGCACACGGACGGCAGCGAGACGCCGCATGAATGGACCGGCACGATCAAGGCGAATCCCGAAGGTCGTCCGCTGCGCATGGCGGCGCTGACCTGCCAGAACGACTACGGCTTCCCGTATGCGCCCGTGGCGGAGAATCTGCTGAAACTCGATCCCGATCTCGTCTTCTTTTCCGGCGATCAGATTTATGAGAACCACGGCGGCTTTGGCATCATTCGCGAACCCGCCGAGCCTGCGATCCTCAACTATCTGCGCAAATTCTACCAGCACGGCTGGGCCTTCCGCGAGGTGATGCGCAACGTGGCGGAGGTCCGCGGCTTCGTCGAGCGCAGCGTGGAGCAGTCGGATGCCGCCAGCGTCCAGATTGAGCAGGTGCGCAGCATCGTGGCCGACAACACCAGCCAGATGGGCGAGATCGCGACCGTGCTCGATCAGCAGAGCCAGGCGGTCGCGGAGATCGCGCAGGGCGTCACCTCGATCGCCGATCATGCGAAGGTGACGGCCGGGTATGCCGACCGGGCGATCGTCGCGGTCGGCGCCTCGGAGACGCTGATCAACGAGCAGTTCGCGGACCTCGATCGCCGGAACATCCCCAACTACGTGCTGCATCGCGCCAAGTCGGACCATCTTCTCTGGAAGAAGCGGCTGTCGGAGATGCTGGTCGGCCTCAACAGCCTGAAGCCGAGCGAGCTGTCGGACCATCATCAATGCCGTCTCGGCAAGTGGTACGATACGGTCGGCGAGCAGCGGCTGCGGGAGCATCCGGCGTTCGCCGCACTGGCGGCGCCGCACGAGGCCGTCCACCGCCACGGCCGCGCGGCAGCCGCCTGCCATGCGCGCGGCGATCACGACGGCGCGAAGGCCGAACTCGCCAGGATGGAACAGGCATCGGAGGCGGTCGTCGAGTCCCTCGACCGTCTTCTCAGTCGCTAGAAGCGAGCGCTCACCGCCCCGGCACCACGAACCCCTTCCTCGCCCGCGCCGCCTTGGCGCGGATCACGCAGTCGCCGGCGTGGTCGTTCACCGGGCCCATCGCCTGCATGAAAGCGTAGACCGTCGTCGGGCCGACGAAGGCCCAGCCGCGCTTCTTGAGGTCCTTCG
>DAORHS010000212.1:0-7299 GCA_035438165.1 Prosthecobacter sp. | reverse complement strand
CTCTTCACTGACGGCATTCTCGAGGTTCAAAACAGCGCCGGTGAATACTTCGAAGATCACGCCTTTGCCGCCGCGCTGCAAAAGGCCGATGGCGGAGATGATTTCCTCAAGCACCTCGTCGGGCAATGGCGCGCCTTTGCCCAGGGCGCGAGCTACCAGGACGACGCCACCGTGCTGACCATCACCGACCACACCCCGCCGCCTCCTGCCAGGATCTCGCTGACCTGCCATCCGGACACGCTGCGGCTCGTGCGCGAGTTCATCGAGACCTGGGCCGCGTGGCACGGCCTGCGCGACGAGTTCACCGGCCTCCTCGTCCTCGGCTGCGACGAGGTGATGAGCAACATCTGCAAATACGCCTACTGCTCCACCAGCACCGAACGCCCCGCCTGCTGCCGCATCGAATCGGATGCAGATGAGGTTCACATCCTGATCGAGCATCACGGGAAAGGCATCACCAACGAGGAATTTCAAAAACTCGTGGTGCCGCCCTCGACCGGCCAGCGCATCGGCGGCCTCGGCCTCCATGTCATCAGCGAGATCTTCGACCACACCGACTTCCGCCGGGAGGAGGGCAGATCGGTGATCGAACTGGTGAAATCGCTGCCCGCTGCATCGCCGGGTTGATGTGCGGACGGATCGCGCCAAGGGTGCGCGCCTCATGGCCAAAATCCGCATCAAGTCCGCCGGAAAAATCATCGCATGGATCATGCGCGGGATTGGCGCGACGCTGCGCTGGGAAATCCGCGATGACGCGGGCGTGTTTGACGCGAACCGGCGCGGCTGGATCTGGAGCTTCTGGCACAACCGCATGTTCCTCATTCCGTGGCTGCATCACAAGTGGTTCGCCCATGTGCCCGGCACCATTTTGACCAGCCCCAGCGGCGACGGGCAGATCATCGCCGACATCTGCGAAAGCTTCGGCATTGAAGCGGAGCGTGGATCAAGCTCGAAGCCCGAGAAAGGCATGAGCGCCCTCATCGCGCTGGCCAAGAAGTCCGGTGAAGGCTACGAGATCGGCATCACGCCCGATGGTCCGCGCGGCCCGCTGCATCGCGTGCAGCCCGGCATCGTGAAGCTCGCCCAGCTCACCGGCGCACCGATCGTCCCGGTGCACCTGCATTACAGCCGATTCATCCAGTTCAAGACCTGGGACGAATTTCTCCTGCCGCTGCCGTTTTCGAAAGTCACGCTGGTCTTCGACAAGCCGCACCTCATCCCGCGCCGCCTGACCGAGGAGGAGTTTGAGCAGAAGCGCCTCGCGTTGGAGGATGTGATGCGAAGCGCAGCCGGTTCCGCGTAATGCTCCTCGCCTTCCACAAGCCCTTCGACGTGCTCTCCCAGTTCACGCAGGAGCATCCCTCGCATCGCACGCTGGCTGAGTTTGGCTTCCCGCCGCACGTGTATGCCATCGGTCGCTTGGATCGCGATTCAGAAGGTCTTTTATTGCTCAGCGATGAAGCGCATTGGAACGACCGCCTGCTCAATCCCCGCCACGCCCACCCACGAAGCTACCACGCGCAGGTCGAAGGCGAGATCACCGAGGAAGCCCTGCGGAAGCTCCGTTCCGGGGTCGATCTGAAGGAGTTCCGGTCCCTCCCGTGCAAAGCGCAGCGCCTCGACGCAGAACCCGCCCATCCGCCGCGGGATCCGCCGGTCCGCTTCCGCAAAAACATCCCCACCTCCTGGATCGAACTCACGCTCACCGAAGGGAAAAACCGCCAGGTCCGCCGCATGACCGCCGCTGTCGGCTTTCCCACGCTGCGGCTTGTTCGCGTTCGCATCGGCGGCCTGCGTTTGGCGGATCTGGAGCTGAAACCCGGCGAATGGCGGGAATTGTCCGCCGCCGAACAGCAACAGGTGCTGCGCTGACGATCCGCGCCCGATTTCCCCGCTTGCGCCCCCGGTTCGCCGTGCCATTTTCCGCGCCCTTTCCCCACCCCCCCAGCATGGCCCTCATTGTCCAGAAATACGGCGGCACCTCCGTCGGCAATCCCGAGCGAATCCGCAATTGCGCACGTCGCATCCTGGAGACGCAGCGTGCAGGCAATCAGGTCGTGGCCGTCGTCTCCGCCATGTCAGGGGTGACTGACACCCTCATCAAGCTGGCCAAGGAAGTCTCCCCGGAATGCGAACCTGTGGAGCGTGAAATGGACGTGCTGCTCGCCACCGGCGAACAGACCACGATCGCTCTCACGGCGATGGCCATCAACGCCCTCGGCGGCAAGGCGGTGTCCCTCACCGGCGCTCAGGCCGGCATTTCCACCGACCGCGTGCACACGAAGGCCCGCATCGTGAACATCACGCCTGACGCGGTGCACAAGATGCTCGACGACGGCAACATCGTCATGCTCGCCGGATTCCAGGGCGAGACCGCCAGCGGTGAAATCACCACGCTTGGCCGTGGCGGCAGCGATTTGACCGCCATCGCGATGGCCGCGGCGATCAAGGCCGACCTCTGCCAGATCTTCACCGACGTGGACGGCGTTTACACCTGCGATCCGCGTGTCGTGAAGACGGCGCGGAAGATCCCCGAGATCAGCTATGAGGAGATGCTCGAAATGGCCTCCTCCGGCTCGAAGGTGATGCAGAGCCGCAGCGTCGAGTTTGCGAACAAATTTGGTGTGCGCTTTGAAGTGCGCAACAGCATGAACCACAACCCAGGAACCCTCGTGAAAGAAGAAACACCCGGAATGGAGTCCGTTGTCGTCCGCGGCGTCAGCCTCGAGCGCAATCAGGCCAAGGTCACCATCGACGACGTCGCCGACCGCCCCGGCATCAGCGCCGCCATCTTCGACGCCATCGCCCACGCGAATGTGATGATCGACATGATCGTGCAAAACGTCAGTTTCGACGGCATCACGGACATCTCCTTCACCCTCAACGCCGCCGACCTGCCGAAGGCCGAGGCCGCGCTGAAAAAGATCCTGCCGGAACTCGGCGAGAAGGCCCAACTGCGCACCACCAGCGGCATCGCGAAGGTCAGCGTCGTCGGCATCGGCATGCGCAGCCACAGCGGCGTCGCCGCCACGATGTTCCGCGCGCTCGCCGCCGCCGGCATCAACATTCAGATGATCTCCACCAGCGAGATCAAGACCGCCGTCATCGTGCAGGAGAGCGAGATCGAAAACGCCGCACGCGTCGTGCACACGGCGTTCGGCCTGGATGCCTGACCCGCGATTCGCGGTGGAAACAAAAACCCCGGCCCGCTGATCAAAGCGAGACCGGGGTGAAAGGGACGAAACGGCAGCAGACTAGGCGCTGCGCTTCAGGTAGTACTGCTGATAGACGTTTTCGTTGAGCTTCAGCTTCGCGCGCAGGCTGTCCAGCGCGGCAGGCTCGCCGCTGAACTGGATGTTCACGAAGTGACCGCCTTCAACGTGGCGCGGGTTGAACGGGAACTTGCGTTTGCCCATGTTGTCGATCTGCTCGAGTTTCAAGCCGGACTTTTCCATGTCCTTGCTGATGGTGCTGACGAGGGAGTCAACGGTTTCTTCTTTGCCTTTGGTGTCGAGCACGATGAGTGCCTCGTATTTGCGGTTCATAGGTGGTGTGTTTTCGGGGGTTTAGGATTCGGGTTGTCGGTTGAAGACATTCATGGCGGCTTCCAGGCCTTGTTCAACCGCAGAAAGCACGGCGTCGGCGGCGCGCTGGATCACAGCCTGCAGGGCGGGCTGCTCCTCGGCGCGGAATTTGCCCAGCACATGACCGACCATACGTTCACCCGCAGGACGGCCGTCGGTCGGCGAGATGCCCACTTTCAGACGCGGAAAAACGTCGGTGCCGAGAGAAGCGATGAGCGAACGGATGCCGTTGTGGCCGGCGGCGGAACCACTGGTGCGGAAACGCAGGCGGCCCAGAGGCAGATCCACATCGTCATAGACCACGAGCGTCTGCACAGGCGCGGCCTTGTAGAAATGAGCCACCGACTGCACGGAACGCCCGCTGTCGTTCATGAAGGTGAGCGGCTTGAGGAGATGCCCGCCGGAGAACTTGGCCACCAGACCGTTCCAGCGCTTTTCCTCGCGGAAAGCGGTTGCCAGGCGTCGTGCGATTTCGTCCAGCACCATGAATCCGATGTTGTGGCGGGTGTCGCGATAGGTTTCGCCGGGATTGCCGAGGCCGACAATGAGGCGCGGCGCAGTCAGGCCGCTGCTCGTTGTTTCCGCGCCGGAAGCCACATCGTGGAAAAGGTGCGGGGATTACTTCTTGGCAGCAGGCTTGGCTGCGGCGGCAGGAGCGGCACCAGCAGCCGGAGCGGCGACGGCACCAGCGGCACCAGCGGCAGGCGCGGCGGCGGCGGCAGCCGGAGCGGGCTCAACCTCCACCTTCGGCTCTTCGCACATGACGATGACGACATCACCACCAAGGCGGCAGACGACGCCCTCGGGGAAATTGATTTCGCGGACGTGGATGCCCTGGCCAACCTCGAGTTCGGTGACGTCGATCTGAATGCTTTCCGGAAGGTCTTTCGGGAGGCAGCGCACTTCGATTTCGTGATGGATGGCTTCCATCATGCCGCCAAGCTTCTGGCCCTTGGCCTCACCCACCATGACGACGGGAACGTTGGCATGAATTTCTTCATCGGCAGCCACCGCGTGGAAATCGACATGCAGGATGCCGCCGCGCAGGTAGTCGTGCTGCACTTCCTGCACGAGGGCGAGCTGGTCTTCCGAGGAGCCGGAGATCTTGAGGGAAACCAGAATGTTGTCTGAAGCGCTGCTTTCAAGAAGCTTGGCAAAAGTCTTGCCGTGCACCTGGATGTTGGAGGCCTTCACCTTGCGGCCGTAAAGGGCGGCAGGGATGTTGCCGGCTTTGCGCATGCGCTTGACGGCGCCGGTGCCGGACTGGGTGCGGGGCTCTGCCTGGAGATCGAGAATTTTGGCCATGGTCGGTGTTCCTCTTGAGAGGGATTAGTTTTGGAAAAAGGGCGCGGAGAATACACGCCTACCCCCGTGTGTCAAACAGGGATGTCACAGACTCATTGCCGTGGATGCGTTCGATGGCCTGGGCCAGCAGCGGGGCGATGTCCAGGGAGGTGACTTTCTCCCCCGTCGCCTGAGGGGTGGAGTTGGTGGAGAGAAGCTCGACGATGGGGGATTTGGCGATGCGGTCCCGGCCCTTTTCACCCAGCACGGCATGGGAGACGCCGGCGTAAATCTTTTTCGCCCCGTGTTTCAGCAGCAGATCGGCCGCGGCGGTGAGCGTTCCGGCGGTTTCGGTCAGGTCATCGACCAGCAGGACATTCTTTCCGGCCACATCGCCGATGACGCTGTGAGCCTCCACCTCCTCGGCGCTGACGCGGTTTTTGGCGACGATGGCCATCGGTGCGCCCAGCGCCTTGGCAAAGGCATGCGTCATCTTGATGCCGCCCACGTCGGGAGAGACGACCACGAGGTCGCTGATCTCGCGCTCCCGGATCGTCTTCATCAAAACGGGGGCCGCATAGAGATGATCCACGGGAATGTCAAAGAAGCCCTGAATCTGCCCGGCGTGAAGATCGACGGTGAGCACGCGGTTCACCCCGGCGGCCACGAGGAGATTCGCCACCAGTTTCGCCGTGATCGGCACCCGCGGGCGGTCTTTGCGGTCCTGACGGGCATAACCAAAGAAGGGCAGCACGGCGGTGATGCGGGAGGCGCTGGCGCGACGCACGGCGTCCACCATGATGAGGAGTTCCATCAGGTTCTGATTCGTCGGCGGGCAGGTCGGCTGGACAATGAAGACATCACCACCGCGAATGTTCTCGTGGATTTGCACGAAAGTCTCGCCGTCCGGGAAGGTGGTCAGCTCGGCGGCGCAAAGCCCGATGTTCAGGTTCTTGGCAATCGACTGCGCCAGCGTGGGATGGGCTGAACCGCTCAAAATCTTCAGACTTTCATTCATGGGGGGCGGAGTTAGGCGAGCCCGTCACAGAAATCAACCCGTCGCGTAATTCCGTGCCCCGATGCTTGTGCTTCGTGACAACTTCCCGTACGACTGGAGGAAATTCTGCTATTCATTGCGCCCGCCCTTTCCCTAGACCCCCCATGAGTGAATCATCCTCTCCAATCCCTCCGCCGAAGACCACCGGCGGTGGCTGGCGCTGGGAACCGCCGACGCCGGAGACACTGCAGGAAATGCTGCCGCAGTACGAGGTTCAGATGCTGATCGGCCGTGGCGGCATGGGGGCAGTTTATAAAGGCATCCAGCTCAGTCTCGAACGCGCCGTGGCGATCAAACTGCTCCCGCCGGCGATCGAACAGCAGGACACCGCCTTTGCCGAACGCTTCAAGAACGAGGCCAAACTGATGGGCCGCATGAACCACCCCGCCATCGTCAGCGTGTATGATTTCGGCCGCACGACCGACGGCCAGCTCTACTTTGTCATGGAGTACGTCGATGGCACCGATGTGCAGCGCATGATCGCCCGCGAAGGCAAACTGCCGCCGGAACATGCGCTCGCCATCACCGCGCATTTGTGTGATGCGCTCGGTTACGCGCACAAGCAGGGCATCGTGCATCGCGACATCAAGCCCTCCAACGTGCTCATCGACACCGAGGGACGCGTCAAGGTGGCCGACTTCGGACTCGCCAAGCTTGCTGACAAGGCGGTGAATTCCGGCCTCACCCAGACCGGCATGGCGATGGGCACGCCTGATTACGTGGCGCCCGAGACGCTCATGTTCGGTTCGGACGTGGACGGACGCGCCGACATCTATGCCGTGGGCGTCATGCTGTACCAGATGCTCACCGGCGACATCCCGCGTGGCATGTTCAAGATGCCCTCGCAGAAGTTTCAAAGCATTGATCCGCGATTCGACGGCATCGTCCGCCGCGCCTTGGAGCATGACCGTGAGGAACGCTATCAGAGCAGCCACGAAATGCGCATCGCTCTGGACGTGATCCTGACCACGCCGCGGGCGGAACCTGGCAAGGAATCCAGCGCCGTGCTGCCGAAGCAGCCGCCTCACACGCCCGGCCGCACCGTGGTGCCGTCGTCACGCAATCCGGCTTCGGCCCAGCAGCATCGCCAGGTTTCACCCTATGAGTCCTATGCTCCACCTCCGGCCCCCGAGCCTCAGCAGACTTCGACGATGCCCTATGTCATCGCCGCACTGCTCATGCTCGGCGTCGGCGGCTGGTTTGTCATCAACCGCCAAGACCAGACAACCCCGCCCAACCCCTTCGAAACCGCCGAGACCACGCCGCCCGCGACTCCTGCAGTCCCATCACAGACATCCACGACCACACCTCCCACCAAGATCGAGAAGCCGCCTCCGCCCTCGATGACTCCGCCGGCCCAAACACCGGCGCAGA
>DAORHS010000211.1:0-7304 GCA_035438165.1 Prosthecobacter sp. | reverse complement strand
CGAGCTGCCCTACAGCGTCCTGCGCAACGCCTCCAACAAGATCCTCAACGGCGTCAAAGGCGTGAACCGCGTCCTCTACGACATCAGCACCAAACCACCTGCGAGCATCGAGTGGGAATAGAATCCTGCTCTTCCTCCTACTCCTCCTCTTCCTCCCTTTTCGAGTGTCTCATGGCCTTTGCATCCAGGGAGAAGGAGTAGGAGCAAGAGGAGGAGGAAGATGGCAGCCAGCACACACGTCACTTTGATCGAATGCCTCAACTCGCCTCCAATATCGGCTTCCTCCTCTCCTTCGAAGGCTCCGAAGGCTGCGGCAAGTCCACGCAGATTCATCTTCTGCGTGAGCGCCTGGAAAAAGCCGGCCGCAAGGTCGAAGTCCTCCGCGAACCCGGCGGCACCGAGATCGGCGAAAGCATCCGCCATCTCCTCCAGCATGCCAAAGAAGGCCATCGCATGACCCCGGAGACCGAACTGCTTCTCTTCGCCGCCAGCCGTGCTCAAATCGTCCGCGAAAAAATCCGCCCGCTCGTTGAAAGCGGCACCTTCGTCATCCTCGACCGCTTCCTCGACTCCACCACCGTCTATCAGGGCATCGCCCGCGGTCTTCCGCTCGAAAGCGTCCGTGCCATCAACCACTTCGCCATCGGTGGCACATTGCCACAGCTCACTCTCGTCCTCGACATGGACAGCGCCACCGCCTGGCAGCGCATCCATCAAACCGGCCGCGAACTCGACCGCATCGAAAGCCAGCCGCAGTCCTTCTTCGAAAAAGTCCGCCAGGGTTATCTCGAAGTCGCCCGCTCGGAACCGCAGCGCGTCAAACTCATCGACGCCTCTGCCACTCCCGAGGCTGTTCACGAATCAATCTGGCAACTTCTAGGCGCTCAAACACTCTCATAAACCAGTTGCTGCGATGCTTCGTCATTCCTTCGTCATTCGCCATTCAGGTTTCGTCATTCCTCCTCATGCCGTTTAAGAGCGACCACGCCCTCGAACTTCTTCAACGCGCCCGTGACAATGGTCGCCTGGGCCACGCCTATCTCATCACCGGCCCCAGGGAGGCTCGTCATGAAGTGTTCGCCGCCAGCGTGCTCGATCTCATGGTCGGCACCAAGATGGGCACGTTGGAGGCCTGGGAAGGGCAGGGGGCCATCGTGTTGCGACCGCAGAGCAAATCACGCCGCATCACCATCGGCGACGATGGCGATGATCCGGGCACGATCCGCTTTCTCGAGAAGATGATTCATCGCACCGCCGCTCCGAACGGCTGGAAGCTTGCCGTCATTGTCGATGCCGAGCGCATGAACGCCCAGGCGCAGAACGCCTTCCTCAAAACGCTCGAAGAACCGCCGCCGAACACGCTGCTGCTGCTCCTCACCTCGCAGCCGGAGCAGCTTCTGCCCACCATCCAGTCGCGGGTGCTCGAGATCGCCCTCATGGCGCCCGATGGCGCGCGTATTTTTACCGAGCACGAGGGCAAGCTCCTCTACGTGCTCAAGCAGATGTCCTCCCGGCACAACGGCAGCATCTCCGCAGCGCTCTCCTTGAAAAAAGACTTCGAGGAAATCCTCGAAGACCTTCACGACTCGATCAAAAAGGAGCAGGAGGCCGACTTCGAACGCGAGCAGGACCACTACGGCAAGACCACGGACGGTGCGTGGCTCAAGCAACGCGAGGAGCAGGTCGAGGCCCAGATCGAAGCCGACTACCTCCAGCTGCGCACCTCATTGATGGAACTGCTGCTTTCCTGGATGGGCGATGTCGCCCGCCAGCAGGCGGGAGCCGAACATCTA
This sequence comes from Prosthecobacter sp., assembly GCA_035438165.1. Lineage (GTDB taxonomy): Bacteria > Verrucomicrobiota > Verrucomicrobiia > Verrucomicrobiales > Verrucomicrobiaceae > Prosthecobacter. The sequence continues at coordinate 5,511 of DAORHS010000211.1, read as the reverse complement.
GATCTGCCAAAGTTCCAGGAAGCCACCGCCGCCCTCGCCGCGAAATGGGAGCAGGGCGATGTCGCCAAACGCATCCGCGTCCTGCGCCAGCTCGAAAGCCACCTTCACACGAACGTGAACGAGGGGCTCGCGCTCGAGGTGTGCTTCATCGAAGCCTTCGGCGCTTAAAGCTCACACCGTCTCGCCGCGTCTCAGATCCGGCATCAAGCGCACCGGTTTCGTGCTGGTGTGTCCCGTTTGCGCCAGCTCCAGCACGAGCTTTGACAGCCGCTTGGCAAACTTCGCCGCATCGGCGGAGTAACGCGTCACCCGCGGCACCACGTGATCGAGAAACGCGTCGTCATCGCGTGACACGACGGCAAAATCGCGTGGCAGACGGTGGCCGCTGCGCAGCAGGTGCGTGATCACCGTGAGAGTGTGGCTCGAGCGCGCCACGAGAAACGCCGTGGGCGCGGGTTTGCGCCGCAGCAGGTTTTCCAACTGCTCCACGACCTGTTCGGCCGTCTCGTGATGCTGGATGACGGCGGCGCTGGCATCCTTGACGCTCAGAGCCTCGTGGAAACCGTGTTCGCTCTCCATGTCACCGCCATGCGCCGAATCCGGCAGCAGCAGCGCGATGCGTCGATGGCCCTTCTGCATCAGCATGTTGGCCGCATGGCGGCAGGCCGCCCGGTAGTCGATGTCCACCGACGGCAGCACCACTCCTTCCGCGCACGATCCGGCGACCACGGCGGCCACATCATGCTCTGCAAACCAGTGCTGCATCGCCGGCGTGGACCGAAACAGCACCCACGCCGCCGCCTGCACGCGCTGCGTGAGTTTTTTCAAACCACCGGACGGTTTGGCTGTGTAGCAGTGCGCGCCGGCATGCAGTTCGAGCTGATAACCGCCGTCGGCCAGCAGCTCGCGCAGGGCGTCCAGCCAGAACAAGACGAAGGGCGGCATCGCTTGCTGCGGCACGGGAGACAGCAGGGCGATCACGCGGGAGGGGGGCGCCGCATGACGGACGGAACCGCCGGCGAGGATGCGCCGCTTCTTGTTTTCGACCGCGCTGAGGACTCCTTCACTCTCAAGCTGCGCCAGCACCGCTCGCAGTGTCGGTCGGCTGATGCGCAGCCGTGCGCACAGCGTACGTTCGGAGGGCAGAAGGTCCGTCCACTCGCCGCGCAGAAGCGCCTCGCGCAAAAAGTCCGCGCTATGCGTGATCAGGGAGGGTCTGGGAGGAACGGCGTGCATGGTCGCAGGTCCATTCTGGCCGTGGTCAGCCCGTTTGACCACGGAGAATTCACCTGCCGAGGCGTTTCATCCCTGCTCATTCGTCATTCGTCATTCTGATTTCGTCATTCCCTCCATGCTCCCCCACTCCGACCTCCTTCAACTCAAGCGCTGGAACACGCCCACCATCTACAATGGCTGGGAACAGATCACGAAGCGCGATCCCGCCGCCGATGCCTTCAACCTGGAGGAAACCCGCGACTTCATGCCGCAGATGGGGCCGATGGTCGGTTACGCCGTCACCGTCGTCATCGAGCCGAGCAACAAGGCGCATCGCGAGGCCAATCCCGACGGCTGGAACGAGTACCGCCGCTACGTCGCCAGCATTCCCGGGCCGAAGATCGTCTGCGTGCAGGATCTCGACAAACCGCGAGTCATTGGATCTTTTTGGGGCGAGGTGAACAGCAACATGCACCGCGCCCTCGGCTGCGTGGGCACCATCGTCGATGGCGCGATCCGCGATGTCGATGAAATGACCAACGCCGGATTCAAAGCGCTTGCCCGCCGTATGTGTGTCGGCCACGCGCATGTGCATCCCGTGCGCTGGAACTGCGAGGTTGAGGTCTTTGGCCGCAAGATCGCTCCAGGCGATCTGATTCACGCCGACAAGCACGGCTTCATCATCATCGAACCCGAAGCCCAGCCACGCATCCTCGAAGCCGCGCGTTTCATGGACGCCAACGAATGCCAGACCGTCATCCCCGCCGCGCGTGGCAGCGCCGGACTCAGCAGCGATCAAGTCCTCGCCAATCTCGCTGCCGCTGGTGCGCAGTTCGGCAAGAACGCCAAGGCCAAGTTCCAACGCGAAGGCGAGTGGTGACCCGTACCTTCGAGTGGCACTCGAAGCCGAGCGTCTTCAAGCCATTCGATTGCCCATCGAATCTACTTTCAGTCATGAGTCCTCTTCTTCTCATTCTTCTCATCCTCTGCGGCTCCCTCCAAGCCGCCGACTTCCGCATCGAGAACAGCACTGTGCTCACCAGCGAGGGCGCGTATCATTGGTCACAGTCACGACCTGCCGTCATCCCTGGCAAAGTCATCGTCACCAGCCAGGCGGTCGAAAAGCGCGGCTCCCATGGCTACCGTGACATCTACCTCACCGAGACCACAGACGGAGCGAAGACCTGGAGCGCGCCGAAACGCATCGACGCGCTGAATCGTCGCCGTTTTGAAGACGGCATCGAGCGTGTGATGGGCGACATCTGCCCGCAATGGCATGCCGCGACGAAGAAGCTGCTCGTCACCGGCAAATGCTTCGGCTTCCTCGCCAATGCGAACGACAACAAGGCCAAGGACGACCGTTCCCAGGAGCGTGTGGCCTATGCGGTCTATGATCCGCAGACGAACGCCTGGAGTGGCATGAAGATCATGGCGATGCCGGAGAAAGATCACGCGGGGAATCCGATCATCGAGCCAAACGCCGGCTGCAATCAGCGCCACGACCTCCCGAACGGCGATGTGCTCCTGCCCGTGCGTTATCGCGCCGATCCGAAGACGCGCGTGTACACGACGGTGGTCACACGTTGTACCTTCGATGGCGAAACGCTGGCCTATGCCGAGCACGGCAGCGAGCACAGCATCTCCATTCCGCGCGGCTTGTATGAGCCTTCCGTGTGTGTGTTCAAAGGCCGCTTCTTTCTCACCATGCGCGGCGAGCAGAATGGTCACGTCACGCGCAGCGATGACGGCCTGAATTACTCGCCTGCGGTCGAATGGAAGTTTGATGACGGGCAACCGCTCCTCAGCGCGAACACCCAGCAGCACTGGATCACCCACGGCGACGGCGTTTACCTCATCTACACCCGCAAAGGAGCGAACAACGACCACGTCTTCCGCAACCGCGCTCCGATCTTCATCGCCCGCGTCGATCCCGAGAAGCTGCACATCATCCGCGCAACCGAGCAGATCCTCATGCCCGAGACCGGCCTTGATCTTGGCGGCGGTTACGCACCCGTTGATGTGAATGCGAACGAAACCTGGGTCATAAGCGCCGAGATGGGCTTCCCCGAGGCCCGCAAAGACGAAAACAACCGCATCCTGCTTGCCAAGATTTTCTGGAACAAACCCAACTAATCGTTCCACCCAACCACCATGAAACACCTTGCCTTCCTCCTTTCGTCCGTCGCCATCTTGCATTCGTCATTGCCTCTCTCTGCCGCCGACCGGTGGATGGACAAGCAGGACCTCTTTACCGTCGGTGACAATGTCGATTACAGCCTCTACCACATCCCCGGCATCGTCGTCACGACCAAGGGCACGGTGCTCGCGTGGTGCGAGGCGCGGAAGCGTGCCGCCGGTGTCAGCGACTGGGATGACATCCGCATCCTCCTGCGCCGCAGCACCGATGAGGGCGTGACGTGGAGCGCGCCGAAAAGCATTGCCAATGTCGAAGGGCCGAAGCAGAAGAACCCCTTCGCGCTCAAGATGAAGAACGTCGATCCCAACGACGTGACCTACAACAACCCGGTTCTCATCGCCGACAAGGACGGCACCGTGCACATGCTGTTCTGCCTCGAATACGAGCGTGTGTTTTATCAGCGTAGCGAAGACGACGGCCTGTCATGGAGCAAACCCAGCGAGATCACCGCCGCGTTTGAGGCTTTCAAAAAATACTACGACTGGAAGGTGCTCGCCACTGGGCCGAACCACAGCATCCAACTCAAAACTGGCCGCCTCGTCGTTCCCGTCTGGCTTTCCACCGGCACGGGCGGCAATGCGCATCGCCCCAGCGTCACCGCCACCATCTACAGCGACGACCGGGGCAAAACATGGAATGCGGGTGAGATCGCCGTGCCCTGCACTGAAGAGTGGATCAATCCCAACGAAACTGTCGCCATCGAACTCAATGACGGCCGCGTCATGCTGAACGTGCGCAGCGAATCGAAGGCGCATCGCCGCCTCGTCACCACCAGTCTCGATGGCGCGACAAACTGGAGCACGCCGAAGTTTGACGATGCCTTGCTCGAACCCATCTGCATGGGCGGCATCGTGCGCTACAACCACGACGGCCAGAGCCTCATCCTCTTCTCCAACCCGCACAACCTCGACAAAGAGAAGGGCAAGGCGGAGCCCGGCAAAAACCGCGACCGCAAAAACGTCAGCGTGAAGCTCAGCCGTGATGAAGGCCAGACATGGCCTGTGAACAAGCTCCTTGAGGACGGCCCCAGCATGTACTCCGACATCGCCGTCACCCACGGTGGCACCATTCTCTGCTTCTACGGGCGGGCTGGTGATGGCAAAGGTGTCGTGGCCTTCGCCGGTGGCCGGCTCACCCTGGCGCGTTTCAATCTCGAGTGGCTTGAGCAGCCCTGATGGCCCGCTGCGCGGGGCGTTTGCAGTTTTTGACCGTGGTTTGATTCGTTCTCGCCCCACGTTCCATTTGACTCAAAAGCTCCCCGCGTTTGTCACCCATCGGGCTTCGCTTCACTCAGTCGGTCTCAACTCACGCCAGGAGCTTCGGCTGCCCAACCATCGTAACAACAGCCAACTCCCCTGACCATGGGCGATTCTTAACCCATCACTCCCCCAGTTCGACTATCTGAATACTTCCCGCCCCAGCACGTCTCAGAGGCATGAAAACGCCCTTCCATCGTCTCGTCTTTGCCGTCCTGATGCTGTCCTTCGGTGCTGGTTGCACCACCGCTTACGATGCCCGCGGCCGTCCACGCCAGGTCGTGGAGCCCGGCACCGCCCTCATCGGCGCGGCCGCCGTCGGCCTCATCGCCTACGGTTTGGCCAACAGCCGGAACAACCGGCGCTACAACAACAACTGCAACCACGGCTACCGTGGCTACGGCCATCCGGGTTACTACCCCGGCGGTTTCTACGGCTTCCGTTGAGGTGATACTCTGCGGATTTTCTCGGCGGGCACGCCACGCTGCCTGCCATGCCATCCCTCCGGCTCGTCTCACCGCTGATACACCGTGCGCCCGTCGCTCGTCACCAGGAGCAGTTGCCACGGCGGCGGACTGTAACGGAAGAGCCAGCGCACGTCCGCGCTGTTCTCGTAGAGCACGTCCTGGTCACGATCAGGGTGCCGTCGTTCATCACCTGATGGCTGGACTTCGCCAGCCGCACCTCCTCGCCCAGCCGCTTGCGGAGGTGCTCCCGTGCCTCGTTCGCCAGTTGATCCTCCGGCGTGACCGCCGCCGCCTCGGTGAAGCGGTCCGAAGGCAGGCGTTTGAGCACCTGCACCGCAAAGACCAGCGCCCCGGCCACCGCGATCAGAAAGAAGCC
>DAORHS010000210.1:0-7348 GCA_035438165.1 Prosthecobacter sp. | reverse complement strand
CACTCGGAAGGATCAAGATAGATGTGTCCGCGATCAGGGCTCCAGGGAAACGAAGCATGGCCCATGCTGCCGAGCTGACCGTCCCAGGACCTCCCCGGTGGTGTACCAAAGCTGATGACAATGTCCGCCGGCTCGCCAACGCGGGCCTGGGCAAAGGTGAAGACGCCGGCGGCTTCCCAGCTCTTGAAACTCTTGTCGATTTCGCGCTGAAGCTCGTGCAACGAGAGGCGCTCCGGCAAGGCCGTTTGGGTGTCCAGACGCCAGGTCAGGTGGCGTTTGTTCCAGAGCTGCGGCTTGCTGTAGCTAACGGGTTTGGACGACGCGCGAATCTCTTTTGTCTGCCAGGCCACCTCGTGATACGCACAGTTGCTGATCGCGCAGGCGGTCCATAAGCAAAGGCTTAGCGAGAATGCATTTTTCTTCATGGCAGGGAGGGATTCGACACTTTTGAATCTCAACCCTGCTATGAATTCGCAAATGTAAGAGTTGTAAATGCTTTTTCATCCTCATGTCAGGCCTGGGAGCCCTGTTTTGCCCCTCTTGCATCCACGCCGTCCCGCGCCACACTGCCCGCCCTTTTCCCCGCCATGGCCTACATCAACGAAAACTACAACAAGCTCAAAGCCGGTTACCTCTTCCCCGAAATCGCCCGCCGTGTGAAGGCCTTCACCGAGGCCAACCCGGAGGCCGCGAAGCGCCTGATCCGCTGCGGCATCGGCGACGTGACCGAGGCGCTGCCGGAAGCCGTCCGTACCGCGATGCACAAGGCCGTCGATGAAATGGGAGACCGCAACACCTTCCGCGGTTATGGTCCGGAGCAGGGTTACGACTTTCTGCGCAACGCCATCGCCGAGCACGATTTCAAAGCCCGCGGCATCCAGGTCGAGGCTGATGAGATCTTCATTTCCGACGGCAGCAAGTGCGACACCGGCAACTTCCTCGACATCTTCGGCGCTGGAAACAAGATCGCCATCACCGACCCGGTGTATCCCGTCTATGTCGATACGAACGTCATGGCCGGCAACACTGGTGAGGCGGACGAAAGCGGCGCCTACGCCGGCCTGCATTACCTGAAATGCACGCCTGAAAATGGCTTCGTGCCTGAGATCCCGAATGAGCCGGTGGACATTGTTTACCTCTGCTATCCGAACAATCCGACCGGTGCCACGGCCACGCGTGCGCAGCTTGAGGCCTGGGTGAAATACGCCCGCGCCAACGGCACCATCATCCTCTACGACGCCGCCTACGAGGCCTTCATCCAGGATCCATCGGTGCCGCGTTCCATCTTCGAAATCGAAGGCGCGCGTGATTGCGCCATCGAATTCCGCAGCTTTTCAAAGAACGGCGGCTTCACCGGCGTGCGCTGCGGTATCGTCGTTATTCCGAAGGGTTTGATGGGCAAGAAGAAGGATGGCACGCAGCAGGCCATCCATCCCCTCTGGAGCCGCCGTCACAGCACGAAATTCAACGGTGCCAGCTACATCGTGCAGCGCGGAGCCGAGGCGATCTACTCGCCCGAAGGCAAGGCGCAGGTCGCCGCGCTGATCGAGCACTACATGGGCAACGCCAAACTGCTCGTCGAAGCCTGCAAAAAGGCTGGCATGCAAGTCTTCGGCGGCGTGAACGCCCCGTACGTGTGGGTGGCCTGTCCGAACGGCGTCACGAGCTGGCAGATGTTCGACAAGATGCTCAACGAGGCCAATGTCGTCATCACCCCCGGCAGCGGCTTCGGCAGCGCCGGTGAAGGCTACTTCCGCATCAGCGCTTTCAACAGCCGCGCGAACGTCGAGGAAGTCTGCAAGCGGATCGCGAAGTTGTGATTGGCAGCGTCTCAGTCTGGGGATAAAATCAAGCCATGCCGGTTCTGGAAGCCATCGAGAACGAAATCAAGCAGCTCCCGCGCGATGAAGCACTGGAGCTGCAGGACTGGCTGGCTGATTATCTGGATGATAAGGAGGAACTATCCCCCGATTTTGTGGCCGCCATCGAACGAGGCAAAAGTGAGATCGCCCAAGGCCTGGTGAGGGCTGTTCGAACAGCCTCATCCTGACCAGCATGAGCCAGGCCACTGAAGTCTATTCCAAGGAGTTTGACCGTGTGTTCCTGGCGCTACCAGTCTCCATGAGACAGCGGATCGAAACCCGAATCCGTGATCTCGGTTGCAGGTTGGGCGAATATCCCCATCTGAGGCTGCAGGGACGCGAGGAGTTCAAGCTTCGCGTTGGGGACTACCGCATCATCTACGAATTCGATGTGGGTCTGAACGAGATCCATCTGCTCGCGATGGGACACCGCCGCGAAGTCTATCGTTGATCACTCTCACACAAAATCCGTGATCGAGCCGAAGTCGGCGTCGAACAGGCGGCGGTAGGTTCGGAAAGCGAAGTGGTCGGTCATGTTCGCGATCCAGTCGCAGACGAGGCGGGCACGTTCATGGGCCGAATCGAAGGCTTGAATCTGCTTCTCGATGGTGGCGGGCATCAGGTGCAGGCCTTTCGGCTGTGCGGGCTCGATGTACCTCTCACGCAGCACCTCGAACACGCGTTTGAGGATGAAATCGGCCTTGTGATCGAGCTGCTGAAGCTGCGGGCTGAGGAAGACAAGATCGAGCGAGATCTTCTTGTGCAGATCGGCACGGCGACGCTGGGCGGGATCGATTTCGAGGGCGAACTGATAGCGTTTCGTGCTCTGGCTGAGAAAATTCGCCGCGGGCACGAGCTTCGTGGCGCGGATGCATTCGCCGATGAGGCGGTTGAGCCGGCCTTCGACGCGGCCGTCACGCATGGCTTTGCAAAGGAACTCGACATCGGTGCTGTCTTCGCTGCCGAGCGTCTGTTCTGCGGCCCAGTGCTCCACGCGACTGACATTGATGAACCCCGCGTGAATGCCGTCGGCGAGATCGTTGAGCGAATACGCCGTGTCATCCGCCCAGTCCATGATCTGGCACTCGATGCTCTTGAAGCCGTTGCGCGCCTTGCCCGGGGTAAGTTCGATGGGGAATGCCTGCCCGCCCATCGTGAAGTCGAGCCAGCGTTCCTGGTCGTTGTAAAGATAGTGGTTGGCCTTGTTCGCCGGTTTCTCGGCAAAGAGCGTCTTGTATTTCAGCACGCCGTCCAGAAGCGCCCGCGTTGGGTTCATGCCGACGCGTCCCTCGCTGAAAAGCGTCTGTGTCAGGATGCGCAGCGTCTGCGCATTGCCCTCAAAGCCGCCGTAGGGCTCCATCAGCTTGTGCAGCGTGCGTTCACCGGCATGACCAAAAGGCGGATGACCGAGATCGTGGCTCAGGCAGGTGCTTTCGACGAGATCGGGGTCGATGAAACAATCATCCCCCAGCACCTCGCTCTGCTGCGTCAGCCAGGCGCAGATGCTGCGGCCGATCTGGGCCACCTCGATGCTGTGCGTGAGCCGCGTGCGGTAGAAATCATACTCGCCGGATAAAAAAACCTGCGTCTTGCTTTGCAGGCGGCGAAAGGCGCTGCTGTGGATGATGCGGTCTCGGTCGATCTGAAACGCGTTGCGATACTCGCCGTCATGTTTGGGGCGGGGATCGAGCGTCTCGAAGTCGAAGGAGGAGTAGAAGCGGTTCTCGGGCATGCGTGTGCCGCGATGCTAGCAGGTCATGGCAGCGGGGCAAGACCGCTGCTCAGTTCCGCTGCCGGGACGCAAGCTGGAGGGCCGGGGCGTCGTCCGAGGGTCCGGTTTCGCGCTTTTTCCGTTTTCCATTCACGAAAGCCGGCTTGAACGGCAGATTCTGCATCTGCGCGATTTCGTCCTCGGGCACGCCTTTGGCGCGCAGGCGGGTGCGTTCGTAGATTCGTGCTTTCTGAACTTCGAGCATGGGTTTTTTGCTTCAGACCAGCCCGTGTGGTGGCTGTTCAAAACTGCCCCGTGTTCAGCAGCACCAGCGTGCAGGCCTCCTCGCAGGCAATTCCGGCTTTTTCCAAAGCCCCGGCCAGCACCGCATTTTCCGCGCCAGGATTAAAAATGACCCGCCGTGGCTTCAGGGCGATGAGTTTCTCCGTCAGGCCGGATGAAATCGCCGCGCCGACATACATCGTCACGGTGTCCACCGGACCCGTGATCTGGCTCAAATCAGCCGCCACAGCGATGCCTTCGATCTCCGCCAGCTTCGGATGCACGAGCACGACCTCATGCCCGTGCCGACGAAGCTGCAGCAATGCCCTGTGACTGTAGCGTTCGGGATTGTCGCTGGCTCCAATGATGACGACTCGTTGTTTCATGGCCAACCATTCCCGGGAAAGGACGATGTTCAACCCGTGTTGCGCCTTTGCATCGGCGAATTGCCGCTCTAACATCGCGCTATGAGCCCGAGACCCTGGATCATCGCTGAAACGAACTGGAAACACGTCAAGCAGACCCGCTATGAGGCCGCCGTGCTACCTTGGGGCGCCACGGAGGCGCACAACTGGCACCTGCCCTATGCCACCGACTCGCTGCAAAACGATGCCATTGCCGCTGAAGCCGGTCGCATCGCTTGGGAGGCGGGCGCGAAGGTCGGCATCCTGCCAAACATGCCCTTCGGCGTGCAGACCGGCCAGCTTGATGTGCCCTTCTGCATTAACATGAATCCCAGCACGCAGTTCATGGTGCTCGAGGACATCATCAGCAGCCTGGAAGGCGTCGGTGTGATGAAATTCGTCATCATGAACGGGCACGGTGGCAACGACTTCCGCCAGATGCTGCGTGAGCTTCAAGCCAGGCACCCGAAGATGTTTCTTTCGACAGTCTCGTGGTTCAATGCGGTCAAAGGCAACGACATTTTCGAGATCGTCGGCGATCACGCCGATGAACGTGAAACCAGCCTCATCATGCACCTGCATCCCGACTGGGTGCTGCCAAAGTCTGAATGGGGCCCCGGCACGGACAACCGGTGGAAGTTGAAAGCCATCAACGAAAAGTGGGCCTGGGCACAACGCGCCTGGAGCAAGGCCACCAACGACACCGGCTCCGGCGATCCGCAGCACAGCACGGCGGAAAAAGGGAAAGCCTACCTCGAAGCCCTCGGCGCGAAGATCGCCACCTACCTCATCGAACTCGCTGCCACTGACATCACCGATCTTTACGAGAAGTCGAAATGATCCGCTTTCTGGTCAGCCGCTTCACCCAGGGCATCATCGTGATCTTCGCGGTGATCTGCGTGATGTTTGTGATCCTCAAAAGCTCGCCTGGTGGCCCGTTTCGCAGTGAGCGGGCCATTTCACCCGAGGCGATGGCGGCCAAGATGGCGCACTACGGCCTCGACCAGCCCTGGCCGGTGCAGCTCTGGCGGCATCTCGTCCACTACGCCACGTTTGACTTCGAGGAATCCTACCTTTTTGCGGGGCGCAATGTGGATGAAGTGATCGCGTCAGGATTCCCCGTTTCTGCGGCCATCGCCATTCCGGCCTTGCTCATCGCGCTGGGCTTTGGCGTGCCGCTGGGTGCGCTGGCGGCGTTGCGGCCCAACACGCTGGAAGATCGCGGCAGCACGCTGGCCGCCACACTCGGCATCTGCACGCCGAGCATGGTGCTGGGGCCGCTCATCGCGATGTTCTTCGGCCTCAAGCTGCGCTGGTTCAACACCTCGGGCTGGTTTGACACCACAGACTGGGTGCTGCCATCCATCACGCTCGGCATCATCTACAGCGCTTACATTGCACGGCTCACGCGTGGCAGCCTGCGCGAGACTTTGGCGCAGGAATTCATCCGCACGGCCAAAGCCAAAGGCGCGGGCGATTTCGCCATCATCTTCCGCCACGCCTTGAAGCTCGCCTGCCTGCCCGTGTTAAATTTCCTCGGCCCTGCGGCCGCAGGATTGCTCACCGGCTCGTTCATCGTCGAAACCGTGTTTCAACTGCCCGGACTCGGCCAGTTCTTCATCGCCGCGGCCGTCAACAACGACCACGCGCTCGCCACGGCCATCTCCGTTTTTTACGCCGCGCTCATCGTCGGCTTCAACCTGCTGGTGGACATCCTCCAGGCCTGGCTCAACCCGCGCATCCGACTCCAGGCATGAACAGCGTCTCCCCCATGCGCGCCGCCTGGCGTCGTCTCATGCGCCAGCGCATCAATGCCATCGCGCTCGGATTTCTCGCGCTGCTGGTGCTGCTGTGTGTCTTTGGTCCGCTGCTTTCGCACTACACGCAGGATCAGCAGGACCTGGAACTCAAAGCCGCAGGACCAAGCATGGCCCACTGGCTAGGCACGGATCAACTCGGCCGCGACATCGCCACGCGCATCCTGCATGGCGGACGCGTGTCGTTGGAGGTCGGTATTCTCGCCACAGCGGTCGCTTCATTCATCGGCGTGATCTATGGCATGGTCGCCGGCCTCACCGGCATGAAGCTCGACTCCGCCATGATGCGCCTCGTGGACATCCTGTATCCGTTTCCATTCATCAACTTTGTCATCCTGCTCATGGTCATCGTCGGACGTGAGTTCTGGATCATCTTCGTCGCCATCGGCGCGGTGGAATGGCTCACGATGGCGCGTGTGGTGCGCGGGCAGGTGCTCGCATTAAAAAATCTCGAGTTCGTCACCGCTGCGCGTGCCAGTGGCGCCGGTTTCTGGCACATCCTGTGGAAACACATGCTGCCGAACGTCATCGGCACCGTCATCATCTACTCCAGCCTCATGGTGCCCGGCGTCATGCTGCTGGAGGCCGCGCTCAGCTTCCTCGGGCTTGGCATTCAGCCGCCGGACGCGAGCTGGGGCGTGCTGATCCGTGAGGGAGCCAACGCCATGGAGACTTATCCATGGCTGCTGCTCTACCCCGGCCTCTTCTTCTCCGCCACACTGCTCGCGCTGAACATTCTTGGCGATGGTTTGCGCGACGCGTTCGATCCCAAGTCGATGTCGCAGCAGTAGGCGTGAAAAAATATTTCACCGCGGCTGAATAGGTTTGCGGCGGCCACGTCACAATGTGCGGAAACAAATTCCACACACATATGAAAGCCATCCTCTCCCTTGTCGCTGCCGCCGCTGTTCTTGGTTTTGCAGCTCCCACCTCCGCCAAAGCGGACACCTGCCACAGCGGCCAGACCCGCATCGTCGGTTACAGCTCCTGCGGCACTCCGATCGTTGCCCAGTATCGCATCGTCGGTTACGACCACTGCGGCCGCCCCGTCGGCCAGTGGGTCACGCTGCCGCCGCAGCGTCCGAGTTACGGCTACAATCCCGGCTTCGGCGGCCATCCGGGCCACAGCCACGGCGGCTACAGCGGCTACCGTCCTTCCTACAGCCGCCCGCGCAGCGGCATCAGCTTCAGCTTTGGCTTCGGCAGGTAGTAGCGCCGGAACCGAGTTCTGAAAACCCCACGAGGCCCCGCCCATGCATGGCGGGGCCGTTT
>DAORHS010000209.1:0-7378 GCA_035438165.1 Prosthecobacter sp. | reverse complement strand
CACTTCGCCCATGCTGTGGCCCACCACGGCATAAGGACGGACGCCCCAGGATTTCCACAGGGCCGCAAGCGCGACCTGCAAGGCGAAGAGGGCTGTTTGAGCGATGTGCGTTTCGTTCAGTCGTGTTTCCTTCTCATCCCGCTGCAGTTCATCGAGAAGGGAGACGCCACCGAGCTTGAGCAGTTCATCGTGGCAGGCCTGGAGGGTCTGCCGAAACACCGGCTCCTGCTCCAGAAGCTCCCGGCCCATGGCCCACCACTGCGGCCCCTGGCCGCTGAAGACAAAAACCAGGCGGGCATTCTTGAGCGGTTGCCCCACATTCAAGCCAGGAGCCGGTTCACCACTCAGGAACGCGGCCAGTGAGGCGCCCATGTCGGCACGTGTGCGTCCGACGGCGGCAAGCCGAAACTCATGATGCGTGCGCCGGCGGCTCGCGGCGGCACAGATGGCATTCAATGGGATGGATTCATCCGCCGACTCGAGATAGGACTGGAACGAGCGCACCACGGCCTCCAGCGCCGCATCACTTCCACGTGCCGAGAGGGGCAGCAGCAGCTCGGGCTCGGCAGCGGGGGCGGAAAGCGCAGGCTCCTTTGCGGCTGGCTGCGGTGCGGCCTCCAGCACGGCATGAGCATTGGTGCCGCCGAAGCCAAAGGAGTTGATGCACGCGAGCTGACGGTGCGCCGCGTCTCGTTTCAACGGCGTCGCCGTGACGGGGATCTTCAAACACAGACGCTCAAAATTCAGAGACGGATTCGGATTTTTGAAATGCAGGTTTGGCGGAACCACACCGTGCTTGAGGCAGAGCGCCAGTTTGATCAGACCTGCGATGCCCGAGCCGGCTTCGAGGTGTCCAATGTTTGTTTTGACCGAGCCGACGAGACAGTCTTCACCAGGCTTGCGCCCGACACCGAGAATGGTGCCGAGGGCGCTGCCTTCGATGAGGTCTCCGACGGCGGTACCGGTGCCGTGGGCTTCGACGTATTGTATCTCGTGGGGTGACACACCTGCCAGACGACAGGCCTGTGCAACGATCTCCTGCTGTGAGCCGCGACTGGGGACGGTCATGCCCGAAGTGCGTCCGTCTTGATTGACGGCCGTGCTGCGGATGACCGCATAGATGGAATCTCCGTCCGCGAGCGCTGCAGAGAGCGGCTTCAGGCACACGGCACCCACACCTTCTCCACGGACAAAGCCATCAGCACTGGCGTCGAAGGCTTTGCATCGTCCGTCAGGGGACAGCATGCTCATGCTGGAGAATGCGACGAAGGGATAGGCGGTGATGATGCAGTTCACCCCGGCGGCGATGGCGCGGTGGCACTCCTTGTTCCATAAGGCCTGGCAGGCCATGTGCACAGCGACCATGGAGGACGAGCAGGCCGTGTCCACCGCCACACTGGGCCCCTGGAAATTGAGCGCGTAGGATATGCGGTTTGCCGCGATGCTCGAAGCACTGCCCGTGGCCGAATAAGGATCCGCCACACCACGGCCCATGTCGGAGAGCTGGATGTCACTGTAGTCGCGCGTGGAAACACCCACAAACACGCCCGTGTCCTCACCGTTGACGATGTCCACCTGCTGACCGGCGTCCATCAGGGCCTCCCAGGTCGCTTCGAGCAGAAGACGCTGCTGCGGGTCGATGAACGGGGCTTCGCGCTGGGTGATGCCGAAGAAGGTGGGGTCAAACATGTCGATCTCATCGATCAGACCGGCCCACTTGGAGTAGGTCTTTCCAGGCTTGCCGGGCTCGGGGTCGTAGTAAAAGCGGTGATCCCATCGGGACTGAGGCACTTCCTTGATGGCGTCCACTCCCTCCATCAGCATTCTCCAGAATGAAGCAGGATTGTTGGCTCCTCCGGGCAGGCGGCATCCGATTCCAATGATGGCGATGGGGTCGAAGGCGGTTGGGTCGGGCATGAATGTGTTTTGACTTGCTTACTTGCTCACGGTGCGGCTTGTCAAGAAACCGGCTGGGAAATAGCATGATCCTTGGCGTTGCGCATCCGTCCAGCAAGGGCTTGATGGTTAGTGTGTGACTATTCATCGTGTACGGCTGTTGCAAATTCTCCCCGAATGATCTCCACCCTTGATCGTAAATTGCTCCGTGACATCGGAGACATGAAGGGGCAGATCATCGTGGCGAGCCTCGTCATGGCCTGCGGTGTGGCCATGATGATTGTCTCTCACAGCATCATTCTGAGCCTGGAGAGCACGCGGGACGCCTACTACCAGCGGTTTCACATGCCGGATCTCTTCAGCAGCGTCAAGAGCGCCCCGCTTTCGATGGAGGCCCGTCTCAGCCGCATCCCGGGCGTTGCCGCCGTGGAACTGAGGGTGGTGCAGGGAGCCCTGCTGGACATGGCGGGTGTGCAGGAGCCGGTCAGGGCCCAAATCGTCTCCCTGCCGGATGATGGCGGGCAGAACCTCAGTCAGATCTTCCTGCGTCGCGGGAGGCTCCCGCTCATCGGTGCGCAAAGGGAGGCCGTGGTGAGCGAAGCCTTTGCCCTGGCACATGGTCTGCGCGTTGGCGACAGAATCACCGCCATCATGAACGGGCATCGCGACCATCTCGACATCTGCGGCATCGGTCTTTCCCCGGAGTTTGTGTTTGAGGCTCCGCCGGGACAGACGCTGCCGGACAACCGGCACTACGGGGTTTTCTGGATGCGTTACCAGTCGGTCGCCACCGCGTTCGATCTGAACGGAGCCTTCAACGATGTGTGCATGGACCTGGCGCCTGGTACGAGTCCGCAGGAGATCATCGAGGAGGTGAACCGGCTTCTGACACCCTACGGCGCCCCCGGGGCCTATGCGCTGAAGGATCATTTCAGTTCGAAACGGCTCGATGACGAACTGCGCGTCGTTCGTGCCCTGTCGGTGGCTTATCCGGTGGTGTTTCTTTGTGTGGCCGCCTTCATGGTGAATTCAGTGACCTCACGTCTGGTGCGTCTGCAGCGCGAGCAGATCGCCCAGTTGAAGGCGCTGGGCTACAGCTCGCGGCAGGTGGGGTGGCACTATCTGAACTACGCCCTGGTGATCGTGGTCGTGGGCTGTCTGATCGGAATGATCGGCGGCTGGCGTCTCGGTGGCGTCATGCTGAAAGTTTACACGCTGCTGTTTCACTTCCCGGAACTGCACTTCCAGGTGGACCACGGCGCACTCGTGATGGCGATCATTGTCAGCGTGGCCGCCGCTGTACTCGGAGTGGCGGGGGCGGTGTGGATGGCGGCAAGGCTCTCGCCTGCGGAGGCCATGCGACCCGAACCTCCGGCGAACTTCAAACCTTCATGGCTCGAACGGCTGGGCTTCACCCGCGGCGCCGGTCTCGTGTTCCGCATGGCGTTGCGGAATATCGAACGCCGTCCGTCGCAGGCCGGTTTCACCGTTTTTGGACTGGCGCTGGCCACCGGATTGCTGGTGTTGCCGGGTGCTCTGGCAGACAGCGTGGACTATCTCCTGACCTATCAATGGAATGATCACTTTCGCCAGAATGTGATCGTCAGCATGAGGGAACCGTCCTCCCGAAGTACGCAGCACGATGTCGAGCATCTGGCGGGTGTCAGTCTCGCGGAACCCTTTCGCGGCTTCCTGGCGCGCCTGCACAACGGCCACCACTCCCGCAGGCTCTACGTCATGGGGGTGCCCAAAGACAGCCAGCTCATCCACGCCCGCGACACCTTGGGCCAGTCGATCACGCTGCCTCCGGAGGGCCTGGTCATTTCACAGAAGCTCGGTGAGGTGCTGGAGGTGAAGATCGGGGACAAGCTGCAGGTGCAGTCCCTGGAGGGACGCTGTGAAACACGGGAGATCGCGGTGCGCGGTTTCATGTCGGACTTCTACGGCCTGGCGGCCTACATGGACATCGATGCGGTGCGTCTCCATCTGCGGGAGGGCGAGACCATGTCCGGAGCCTTCCTGAGAGTGGATGAAAGCCGCTGGGACTCCTTCATGAAAGAAGTCAAAGGTCAGCCGAAGATCGAATTTGCCAGTGCCAAGCAGGACCAGTTGGAGGCCTTTCGTGCGTCCACCGGGCAGAGCATCGGACTGCTGCGCAAACTTTTCCTCTGGCTCGCTGTGATCGTGGCGTTTGGCGTGGTTTATAACAGCGCCCGCATCGCCCTCTCGGAGCGTGGCCGGGATCTCGCCACGCTGCGTGTGGTGGGGCTGACGAAACGCGAAATCGCCGGAGTGCTTCTGGGCGAGCTGTCACTGCTGGTTCTGGCGGCCCTGCCCGTCGGGCTGCTGTTCGGGCATGGGCTGGCCCGCTACGTCATCGCGGCGGTCGGCACGGAAACCGTCCGCCTGCCTCCCCACATCAATCCCAGCACCTATGCCAGCTCTGTGCTGGTGGTTCTGGCGGCCACCAGCGCTTCATTTGCCATGGTCAGCCTCATGCTCAGCAAGCTGGATCTGGTCAGTGTTCTCAAGGCCCGTGATTGAACTGATACACCATGCGCACGCCGCTTGATCTCAAACTCTTTCGTGACCTCGCCGGCATGAAGGGGCAGATCGTGGCGGTGAGCCTCGTCATGGCCTGCGGTCTGGCCATGATGATCATGACGCGCAGCATCGTGCTGACGCTGGAGAGCACCCGGGACGCCTACTATCAGCGCTACCGTCTGGCGGATGTGTTTGCCTCCTTGAAACGAGCGCCGCTGTCGCTGGCGGATCGTGTGGCGGAGATTCCGGGGGTGGCGGCGGTGGAAGCGCGTGTGGTGGTTGATGCCACGCTCGATCTCGTGGGCATGACCGAGCCCGCCTCGGCGCATCTGGTGTCGCTGCCGGAAGGCCGGCCACAGACGTTGAACAAGGTCTTTGTTCGCCTGGGACGGCTGCCGCTGCCTGACGAGCGCCGTCATGTGGTCGTGAGTGAATCCTTCGCACTCGCCAACAGGCTTCAAATTGGCGACAGCCTCGTCGCCATCATCAACGGGCACCGTGACACGCTCATTGTCTGCGGCATCGGTCTTTCGCCCGAGTTTGTGTTTGAAGCACGCCCGGGCCAGACGCTGCCGGACAACAAACGCTACGGCGTGTTTTGGATCAATTACCAGGCCATCGCCGTGCCGTATAACCTCGATGGGGCGTTCAACGACATCTGCGTTGATCTTTCGCCGGGGGCGCAGGCGGGTCCGGTGATCGCTGAGATGGACCACCTGCTGATGGATTACGGGGCGCAGGGTGCCTACACGCGACGGGAGCATAACAGCGCCCAGCGATTGGATGACGAACTCCGCGTGGTGCGTGCCTTGTCCGTCGCGTATCCAGTGGTGTTCCTCAGCGTGGCGGCGTTCATGGTCAATGCGGTGCTCGCGCGTCTTGTGCGGTTGCAGCGTGAGCAGATCGCCCAGTTGAAGGCGCTGGGATATTCCTCGTGGCAGGTTGGACGCCATTACCTGAATTACGCGTTTGTCATTGTCGCGCTCGGCACTCTGATCGGCGGTCTTGTGGGGCGCTGGATGGGCGGCGGACTGGTGCGCATCTACGATCTGTTTTTCCGCTTTCCGGCGTTGAATTTTCGCATGGACTACAGCGCGCTGGGAGTTGCGCTCATCGTCAGTACGGCGGCCTCGTTTCTCGGTGTCATCAGCGTCGTGTGGATGGCGGTCAAACTGCCCCCTGCCGAGGCGATGCGGCCCGAGCCGCCGGCGGATTTCAAGCCGTCCACGTTTGAGCGGCTGGGCCTCACCCGGGGTTGCGGTCCTGCCTTGCGCATGGCTTTGAGAAACATCGAGCGGCGGCCGCTGCAGGCCTTGTTCACCGTCTTCGGACTCACCCTGGCCACGGGCCTCATGGTATTGCCCGGTTCGATGGCTGACAGCATCGATTACATGCTCACCTATCAGTGGAACGACGTGCAGCGGCAGGATGTGGTGGTGTTTTTCTCGGAGCCGGGATCCGGTGACTCGTTGCACAATCTGGAGCAGTTGCCGGGTGTTCAGCGTGCGGAGCCCGTGCGTGTGGTTCAGGCGCGCATTCGTTACGGCCACCATTCGCGCAAGCTCGCGGTCAATGGTCTGCCGCGTGATGCGGATTTGAACCGTCTCATGGATGCGGAGCGGCGGCGCATCGTGCTGCCGAAAGAGGGCATCGTCATGTCGGCGCAGCTTGGCATCATCCTGGGCGCACGCATTGGCGACGTGGTGCAGGTCGAGGCGCTCGAAGGCCGGCGCGCCACGATGGGAGTCCCCATCCGCGGTTTCATGGAGGATTTTGCCGGCATCTCCGCCTACATGGACATCGACGCGCTGCATCGCCTCATGCACGAAGGGGACACGGTCAGCGGGGCCTACCTGACGGTCGATCAGTCGCGCTGGAGCGAGTTCATGCGCGAGGTGAAGGACACGCCGCGTGCGGCGGTCACGCTGGTCAAAAAAGACCAGCTCCAGGCCTTCCGCGACACCACCGGTCAGAGCATCGGCATCCTGCGCCAGCTTTACCTCATCCTCGCCGTCATTGTCGCCTTCGGGGTGGTGTATAACAGCGCCCGCATCGCCCTGTCTGAACGCAGCCGGGATCTTGCCACGCTGCGGGTGGTTGGTTTTACCCAGCGCGAGGTGGCCGGCGTGCTGCTGGGGGAGCTGATGCTGCTCATCGTCACCGCACTCCCGGCCGGCCTGCTCTTCGGGCGCGGGCTGGCCACGCTGATCATCGAAAAGGTCCGCACGGAAACGATCCGCATGCCGCTGGAGATCAGCCTGCACACCTACACCATGGCCGTGCTCGTGGTGCTGGCGGCCTCCTGCGCTTCGTTCATCGTCATCGGCCGCATGCTGCGCCGGCTGGACATGGTGGGCGTGCTCAAGGCACGGGATTGATCTGTCAAATGTGACAGGACTGTCGCCAGCATCGGAACGATTCTGGATCGGGCGACCAGAATGTCCCGCAGCCACTCTTTGAATGTGAAGATTCCGTAACTTGAGCATCGCGGCCAATGCATGCCCTTTCTTGTTGGTGAAGAGTCACAATCAGTCTCACAGAGCGGCGTCGGCTTCCGGATCGGTGCTGCTGGCGGTGCTGTGCCTGATCGCGGTGCTCTCGTTTTTGATCATCACGACCGCCTTGATCTCCCAGCAACACGGGGAGATGCAGCAGGCGCGGACAAGCATGATGCGTGCACGCCAGCTTGCCGAAATGGGAGTCGCGGTGGCGGCGCATCCGCTGGTCAGAGCCGGGGATCCGCTGCTGCGGCGCAGTGTGTCGGGCATTGAGAGTTTTGAGGCCCGGCTCACCACCGAGGAGAGCCGGCTGAACCTGAACGTTTTGCTGACGGAGGAACGGCTGCCCGTGCTGGAGCGTGTTTTTGTGTCATGGGGCCTGTCACTGGCAGATGCCCAGGACATCGCGGCAACGCTCATGGACTGGACGGATGCGGATG
>DAORHS010000208.1:0-7379 GCA_035438165.1 Prosthecobacter sp. | reverse complement strand
AGTTCTTTGAGAAGACCGTCCGCTGTGGCGAGGGATATGGTGCGCGTGAGCTGGCGCCGCCATACACTCTCACGCCAAGCAAGGGTGACATGCTCGCGATGCTCCTCGGTCGGGCAGGCGTGAGCGAGCCAGCTCTCGACGGATTGATTGGCTTCGAGCGGCCGGCCGAGCAGTTTGGCCAGACGCTCATTCTGGAAGACCGGGGAACCGCGTTCGTCGAGCACAAAGACACCGCAGGGCACTCCTTCGAGATAACTGCGCAAGCGGACTTCACGTTTGCCAAACGCCTGCTGCGCTTCGGCCAGAGTGCGCAGTTCCTGCCGGGCACGTGAAAGTTCGTTCTCCATGCGCTGCATCGCGGCGTCATCCACGGGAACAAGGGGAGGGACAGGAACCACCGGCGGCCGAGCGGGAGCCGGAGGTGTGAAGTGCGACGCGGTTTCTGCAGCCACCTGCGTTGGAAGCCCCATCAGCATGAACTGGCGGGATGAGTCGTCTGAACCTTTATGCGCCAACGCTGACACAAGCCAGCTGGCGGGAGTGGCATCACCAGCAGAGCGGACAGAGCACGTGATAATGGAGCGTTGGGAAAGGGCATCCGCTTCTGCGGCGCCGGCCAGTACTTCGAGCGTCTGCTGGCGCAGGGCACTGAAGTCACGACCTTCGCCGAAGACCTCCCAGAAACAGGTGGTGCCCTCCTGAATGCCTCTGTCCAAGGTGAGGTGGGCGGCAGCAACGTTGGAGCGTAGAATCGCGCCTTGGGCATTCAGCACAAGCATCGGCAAAGCGCAGTCCAGAGGATCGGGCACTTTGGCAGCAGGCTGGAGACCGTCGTGGCTGTCTGCCGAGGAATTTTTTTCCTCATCTGTCGAAATGGCCTGCGGTGAGGTGAACTTCTCACATGTGACCATCAGGCCACCAACCGCAGCATCTCGTTTCTTGCGCCAGGGCCGCACCTCCCAGCGATACACAAGATGGCGCCCGTCAGGCCCGCTGAGAGAATCGTGCTCACTGCGCACGATGTGTCCCTGCAGGGCACGCTCATAAACTTGCCGCCAGCCAGGGTGAAGACCAGGGAAAATCTCATACTGGCTTCTTCCCACGAGGGGCTGCACTTGTTGCAGGCCGAATTCATGAATCCATTGCCGGTTGGCAAGCATGTAGCGCATCGTCCGATCAAACATGGCCATGGCGACCGGGGCATTTTCGACCAAAACACCGAGCACGAGCTCCATGTCCTCGGGCTCGGGTTTAGAGGGCCCGCTCGAAACCGAAGAACTGCCTGAAAATCCTGATGTTCCGGAGTGCTGCTCCCTGGCGTCATCACGCATCTTTTCCAAAGGCGACGTTTGCGCCTTGGGTTGGATGACGTTTTTGAGCACCGAGGATGACATGATGGGATTAGTTGAGAAAATTAAAAAATTAGCTTCTCTCAAGTTCTCGACAAGGCGAAAATACAAAGAATTGCGTCTCAATTCAGCAATAAACGCGCCGAGAGGCAAGCTTGATCATCACTGAAACATTCTGACCTCATTCTCGGTGGTACGGCTCACCCCGCATGATGCTGTAGGCGCGATAAATCTGCTCCATCAGCACGACCAGCGCGATGTCATGCTGCATGGTAAGCGTGGACAACGACCAACATACGGAAGCCTTGGATCGAAAACGTTGAGAGTGTCCGTCGGCTCCTCCGATGACAAGGCACACTCGTTTGCGGCCGGAAATCTCTTCGTTTTCGATCCATTTGGCCAGTTCAAGACTGCGCAGATGCCTGCCCCGTTCATCCAGAAGAACACACAGATCGCCTGCACAGGCGCTTTCAATCTGTTGTTCCACCCTTTCCAGTGGAGCCTCCTTGATGACGACATGTTCAAAGCGGCCGTAGTGCTGGAGCCTTTTCCAATACAGCTCCAAAGCTTCCTTCACCCAGAGATGACCGGGTTTTCCCACCGTGATGATGCGCCACTGCATAAGAAGTAAAAAGCGCATCTCCGAAGGGTTCACAAGAAGACACAGTATTTTATGGAAATTTCATTCATGTTGAATATTGTCGTTTAGCATTACCATCGTTGTTGTTGCATAATTTAAAAAGATCGTTAAATTGAGAATGCTAATTCAAAAATTAACCGTCTGTTCCAGTCTATGTCTCAAGCACCCCATTCCTCGGTTCGTTTAGCCACAACCAGCCTTGCGGCTCTCATGCTGGCATCTTGCGCCATTCCTCCTCGCCAGGCCTGGCAGGAGATTCAAACTCGCGGGCTCATCACCTATCTGGCGAACGACAGCCGCCCGCTGGGCACTTCATCCGGTCCAGCCATGCTGACCCGGAACACGACACCCACGCAGACCCCTGGAAGCACCTTGGTCGGTCCTGTGCGGCCTTCTACACCGCCTCCTTCGATGCTGAATGCATCCACGATGCCTGTGGCCCAGGCGGTGTCAGATCTTCCTGGTTATGTACGCACCCCATTCACGAATCCGCCCCGTCTCGTTGACGTGCGCGGGATGTCTGCCGGTTCCAAAGTGGTCTGCCCGTACACACAGCGTCCTTTCCTGGTTCCGGGCAGCGTGACCGCCTCGTCTTCGAACCTCGCGGCCAGCCGTCCGAAAACGCCGACAGCTCCTGAACGCCCGCGTACAGCGCCCGTCGCTGCAAACAGCAATGTGGCCGCGATGAACAATTCCACCATTCCCTCCACACCCTCTCCTGTCGCAACGTCTCCCAGCCCCGCAGTTGAGCTGCCGTATGGTTCGCCCATTGCAGGACGTCCTGGATTTGTGAACAGCCCATTCGCCGCCAAGCATCAGCTGGTGGATGTCACCGGCCTGCCGGTGGACATGGAAGTCAAATGCCCCTACACCGGGAAGCTCTTTCGCGTGCCGCCGCAGTAGTCTTTTTCGGCAAAACAACCGCTCTCATTCGCCCCGTCTGGAGAAATCCATGACGGGGCTTTTCATTTCCCTCCTGATGGTTCCGTGATTTGCCTTCACGCTACAACATGTCATGATGAACCGTGATGGATTCCCCCTCAGGCCTGCTGGCCCTTCCAGGCCACGTCTTTTTACATTTTCTGGTCTATCTCGGACAGCTCACCGCCTTGATGCGTGAGTTGATGATCGCCGTGCGTTCCGGAGTCTGGCGGCTCAAACTTGTGGCGCAGCAAATCGTCGCCATCGGATATGGATCTCAAGGGGTCGTCATCGTGACCGGGGCTTTTACAGGGGCCGTATTCACCTTTCAGAGCTATGCCAAGTTCAAAGAGTTCGGTTTCGAAACGACGGTGGGGGCGGTGGTGTCCGTCGCATTGTGCCGTGAACTCGGCCCCGTGCTGGCGGGTTTGATGGTCGCTGGTCGTGTCGGGGCGGCGATGGCCGCCGACATCGGCACGATGAAAGTGACCGAGCAAGTCGATGCCCTGCGGGTCATGGGCGTTCACCCGGTCGATTACCTCGTGCTGCCACGCTTCCTGGCCATGATGGTCTCCATGCCATTTCTGGTGGCCGAGAGCATTTCCTTCGGGCTTTTCGCCTCCTACCTGGTCACGAGTTTCGGATACGACATGCCCTCGTCATGGTACATGGCCCACATGCTCGACCACACCAACATGGAAGATCTCAGCATCGGCATGATCAAAGGCTTCGTGTTCGGCATGCTGATCACCCTGATCTCCTGCCACCAGGGGCTGGCGGCGGAAAATGGCGCGGTGGGCGTCGGCCTGGGCACCACTCGTGCAGTCGTCATCTCCTCGCTTGTCCTGCTGATCGTAAACTTCTTTCTCTCCATCCTGCTCAACTACGCCTTCCCGATCGGCACCGTTTAAAACATGGCAGAACCGACCTCCAGCACGAATTCAGCCGCTGCGGTCCCAAGCAGCGGTTCCCCTGTGTTCATCGAATTGAAGGGAGTCTGCAAGCGCTTCGGCAGCCAGGAAGTTCTCCGGGACATCAGCCTCACGCTCCAGCACGGTGAGACGCTCTGCGTCATCGGCCCGAGCGGCGAAGGCAAGACCGTCATGATCAAACACATCATCGGCCTGATCAAACCGGACAGTGGGGAGATCTACGTCGATGGCATGCACGTCAACCGGCTCAAAGAACGCGAGATGGCGCCAGTACGCAAAAAAGTGAGCATGCTCTTCCAGGGAGCGGCGCTGTTCGACAGCCTCACCGTCGAGCAGAACGTTGCATTTCCGCTTTTAGAACACGGCGTACGTGATCGTGGCGAAATCAACCGCCGTGTCCGCGAGGCGCTTCAGGCGGTGGACCTCGACGAACACCGCCACAAGTACCCCACCAGCCTCTCTGGCGGCATGCGCAAACGCACAGGCATCGCCCGTGCCATCATCGACCACAGCGAGTGCATCCTCTATGACGAGCCCAATTCCGGGCTCGACCCCATCGGCTCTGATGTCATCGATCAGATGATTCTGCGCATGCAGCGCCGGTTCAACGTCACCTCCATCATCGTCACCCACGACATGCGCAGCGTCTTCAAGATCGCCAATCGTGTGGCCATGCTCTATCGTGGCGAGATCCGCTTTCTGGGCACGCCGGCAGAGTTGCGCGATTCATCCGACTCCGTCGTCCAGGACTTCGTCAACGGCCGCTCCGACATCACCGGTTGAACGCGCCTCCTTTCACCCCCACTCTTTTCTCTCCATGATCGACAGTGACAAAAAAACCGAAATGCTCGTCGGACTCTTCCTGTTCATCGGGCTGCTGCTTCTCGGCGGACTCATTCTCATGTTCGGACGTGTCCGTGAAGTCTTCAAGGACACCTATCATCTGCAGGTGGCCTTTCCAAATGCCGCCGGCATCAAGGAAGGCTCCCCCGTCTTCCTCGGCGGCTCGCGCGTGGGCAAGGTGGACAAAAAACCCGCACTCAATGAAACCTTTACCGGCGTCATCCTCGAACTGGAGCTCTTCAAGGACGTCATGATTCCCGCCGATGCCACCTTTGGCATCGGTTCCGCCGGCCTCATGGGTGACGCCCTCGTCGAAATCAAACCCAGCGGCAAGCAAACCGATGTGTTCCTGCCGCACGACTACGACAAGGTCATCGAGGGCGAGAAAGGCAGCGGGCTTAACGATCTTCAAAGCCAGGCCGAACAGGTCGGTAAAAAAGTCGACGTCGTTCTCGACGATGTACGCGTCGCGCTCAAAGACATTCAGGACGCCATGGGCAAAGTGAACAAGGAGGCGCTTTCCGATGCCACGATTCAGAACTTCAAGGAGAGCATGGAGCACCTTCACAGCACGCTCAAACGTGTCGATGACAAGGTGCTCGGTGACGAAAACGCGCAGACCCTCAAGACAGCGCTCTCCGAACTGAAGGACGCCGCCACCAGCTTCAAAAACGCCTCCAAGAGCATCGAGGAATCGAGCAAAAAGCTCGACCCCGTCATCGCCAAGACAGACAAGGTCATGGCGACCGCTGATGAATCCCTGCAGTCGATCAAAAAGGCTGCCGACAGCTTCGCAGTCGCCGCCGCCAACATCGCCTCAAACAAGGGCCTGCTCGGTGCCCTCATGAACGACCAGCGCCTCATGGCCGACTTCCGCGATCTTATCTACAACTTCAAAGTCAACGGCCCGCTGTGGTACAAGGACACGGCAGAGAAATTGCGGGCTGATGAACTGAAAAAGCAGCAAGAAGAGCCTCCCAAGCGCGGCATTTTCCGTTGAGTCCGTGGTCAGACTTGCTTCATGCCAGCACGGCATGAAGAACGTTCTCCTCGTCATAACACTCAGCTTGAATCAAAGTGCGCAGCCGTCGCCTGGCCCGATGCAGCGCCGTGCGCAATGCCCCGCTCAGCGGGCGTCTGGCGCGCCGGCCTTGGATGATGTTCTCCTCGAGACATCCCCAGACATCGTCGCGCCCCTGGGCATGCAACTCCACGCTGACCGAGTTCAAGGCCCGATCGATCACTCCCCGGGCCCAGTCACGATCCAGCTCACAGTCTGGGGACGCACGGAAGTCGGCCACGTCGATGTTCTCCCCATTTTCATCGCTCAGCGAGAAACACACCGCCCCACCACCACGGCGAAGGCGTGTTCGGTGCTGCCAGCGTTTGATCAGATGGGTGCGCAGCCGCGCAAACAGAAACGCCGCCTGCTCTCCATGATCGATGATGGCCGCAGCGCGCTCGTCCTGGCCCTGCAGCACCAGTTTGGCAAACAACTCCTGCACGGCATCTTCAGCATCGTGAGACTCACACCCCCGGGACCGTGCGAAGGCGCAAAGCGAATGCCAGTGACGGCAGTAGAGCGCCGAGGCATCGGCCTGGGCGGATGAATCGGTGGTGTGACTGGCGGCGTGGTCTTCTCCGAGGTGCATGGGGTCGGCGGGTTGTTGTTATGCCGGGATTGGAACAGCCACGCATGACACCAGGCTGTGGCCCGGCATTAATTGCCATTTATCTTCGTGCGCGGCGCCCCACTCCGCGTGAGACTTGCCGGGTTCTCCTCCTCACATGAACGCTTCGGCCAACACTCGCAGCTTCCGCCTCCGATTGGCCCTGCAGACGATGATCGTCGCAGGAACGCTGGTGGCCCTCTTTGGTGCCGCCGCCTGGTGGTATGCCAGCCGGACACTGGAGCGCAGCGTGGATGACCGCATCATTGCCCCTGCGCAGCGTGTCTGGAACCGCATCGACCCCTACACCACGGATGATCAGTTCAAGATGATCGCCGATCTCGTGTTTGGCACTTCCCCGGATCGCGAAGCCACCAATGCGGTGCTGGTGGTACAGGAGCATGGCCGGGGCAAGACCCTCTTTGCCACCCCCAATGCACCCAAGGATCTCGACGTGTACTTCCGCAGCTGCTTCCCCACGGCGGAAGAGATCGGGCGCCTGCCTCCCATGCCCAATGCAGGCCCGGGTGCCCGCCGCCCGCCGCCGCCGAGGAATGCAGAATTTGACGACCTGCTCGGCCTGCCACCTGATTTTGCCGCCTCAGATTCTGCCGGCCAGCGCAGCCTGCCTTTCAGACCGCAGATGCCGATGGTGCGTGAACCCACCACCTTCACCGCACGCTCCGGCGGGATCGACTGGCGCTTCGGAGCCTTCAGCAGCCCCACATACACCATCTTCATCGGCCTCTCGCTCACCGACTTTTATGCCGAGATCAATCGCATGGCCTGGTGGTACGTCGGCGCAGGTGCTCTCGGCCTCGTGCTGGCCGGATTCGGCGCCCTCTGGACTTCGAAACGCGCCATGCGTCCGCTCGAGCGCGTTGTCAGCACCGCCCAGCACCTCACCGCGAGCGATCTCGCCGAACGCATCCCGCTACAGGCCGACGACAACCGCGAGTTCGCCCAGCTCATCGACGTGCTCAACGGCATGATGACCCGCCTGCAAGGCAGCTTCGAGCAGGCC
>DAORHS010000207.1:0-7389 GCA_035438165.1 Prosthecobacter sp. | reverse complement strand
TTTTTTGCCGCTGCTTTGCAGCAGGAAGCGGCGCGCATCACCGGCGTGGGCCTTCACGTGCGGATGCTCGTCGAGCTTGAAGAACTTGCGGCCCACCTCGATGACCTGCGGGTCGATCTCCACGCAATCCACCGCCGCCTCAGGGAACTCGCGTGAGACATTCTCCGGCATGCCGAAGGCTCCGGCACCGATGAACAAGGCGCTGCCGACCGTCGCGGGCTCACGCAGCAGGGCGAGCTTCCAGTATTGCTGATACGGAAGAATGAGATCGCCCGTCTTCGCATCCATGCCGCCCTCCATCGTCGAATCGAGCTGCAGCACGCGGCGTGTGACGTCGCCGTCGGCCTGCTCGCTGACTTCGATGTGATGATAGAACGACTCGTGTTCAAAGATGACGCCCGGCTTCGGCCTCGGGGCCGTCATCCAGCTCATGCCAAAGGCAAAAATGCCGCTCAAGATCACCGGGAGCTGCTGTTTGAATGTGTTCTTGGCGAGGAAGAACGCGGCCACGGCCAGGAGAAGAAGGATCGCCGCTGTGCCGAAGAAGATGCTGCGCACGCCGAAGGTGGAAAGCAGGAAGAATCCGGAGAGGAAGGTACCCACGAAGCTGCCGAGCGAGCCGAGCATGCTGATCGTGCCCGCGGCGGCGCCGACGTGGGTGTCTTTGAGCGTGAGACTGTAAAACCGCACCGCCGCCGGAGAGACGGCACCGAGCAGGATTCCAGGAATCGCAAACAGCAGCAGCGAGATCATGACCGGGCCCGCGATGAGCCCATGGGCGCTCAGACTGACCGCAAAGACCGTGTGAAACGCCGGAATGAAAAAGGTGAGCACCGCGGAGCCGGCCAGCAGCCAGCCGAGGAGATCGAGCGCCATCTTGCGATCCGCCAGATGACCGCCAAGATAGCCGCCGGCGCTGAAGGCGATGAGAATGACGCCGATCAACGCTGTCCAGGTGTACACGCTGTTGCCAAAGAATGGCGCGAGCAGGCGATAGGCGCAGATCTCGATGACCATCATCGCCGCCCCGGCCAGGAAGCAGGAGAGACCGAGGAAAAAGCGCGTGCCGCGGGCGGAGGCGGCGCTGTCAGCCTGAGGGGCGGGTGATTTGGACGGGTTCTTCGACATGGTTGGGGGTCTGGGTCAGTCGTTGTAGAAGACGAGGCTCATGATTTTCCAGCCGGTGGAAGTTTTGACGAGCGTGAAACAGTCGGTGCCGGTCGTGATGTCAGCCCCCTTGGTGAGCTTCCAGCGCACGCTGGCCTGCGCGGTGCGGTCATCGCGGAGGATTTTCATCTCCGTGGGCACCTCGGTCATCGGCACGGAGGTGGTGGCATGGCTGATTTTCTGGCCGTGCAGGAAGTCGGTGAGCCCCTGGCTTTGCGGCACCCCCTGATGCACAAAGGTGATGCGCGCCTGCTCGTGGAAGCAGGCTCCGTAACCGTCCATGTCTTTCGCCGACCAGGTGGAGAAGTAATGGGTGAGGAAGGTGCTGACATCGCTGTCATCCACACTGCTGGCGGGGCTGCAACTGGCGATGAATGACGAATGCAGAGCCGCGCAAAGCAAGACAGACAGCCACAGGCTGCCCCGCAGGGGTGAGCGAAGCGAATCAATGACGAATGACGAAAGAGCCAAAAAACTTCTCAGCTTGAGGAGCGGCGAAGTTGTTTCGTCATTCTTCATTCGGATTTCGTCATTGGCGGCGAAGCCGCTTTTATTCCTCGACGAAGGCTTCTTCCTCGACTCCGATCACGCTGAGGATGCGGTTCAAGTCTTCGACGCCGTAGTAGTCGATCTCGATGCGGCCTTTTTTTTCGGCGTGATGGATGCTGACGTTCGTGGTGAGGTGCTGGATGAGCTTCTGCTCCACCGCCTCAATGGCACGAACCAAATCTGTTTCCGTGGGCTTCGGCTTGGGCGGCGGTGGCGGATGCAGAATGGCATCGACCGCTTTTTCCGTGGCGCGAACGGTGAGGCCCTTGGTGAGGATCTGCAGCGCCAGGCGCTCCTGCTCGTCGTGCTTCTTGAGCATGAGCAGCACCTTGGCGTGGCCGGTGGAAATCTTGGTCGCCACGAGCATGTCGCGAATGCTGCCAGGCAGTTCCAGCAGGCGCATGGTGTTCGCCACGGTGGCGCGGTTCTTGCCGACGCGCTGGGCGATGTCCTCCTGGCGCATGTGGAAGTCCTTCGCGAGGCGGGAGTAGGCCTGCGCCTCCTCGATGGGGTTCAACCCTTCGCGCTGAAGGTTTTCGATGAGCGCCATCTCCAGTACGTCCTTGTCGCTGGCTTCGCGGATGATGACGGGCAGCTCTTTGAGACCAAGCTCACGGGAGGCACGGTAGCGACGCTCACCGGCGATGAGTTCCAGCTTGCCGTTCACGCGGCGGACGATCAGCGGCTGGATGATGCCGTGCTCGCGGATGGACTCCATGAGCTCCGTGAGCATCTCGGGCTGGAATTCTTTGCGCGGCTGGAGCGGACTGGGGACGATCTGGTCCGGCGTCACCCGATTCACCACGTCTCCGGGAGCGGGCTGGGCCAGGGCGGGCACACGCGCCACTCCCGACACCGATGAGGATGCCGAAATGAGTGCGCCGAGACCTTTGCCGAGAGCCGTTTTTGCCATAGGGAGGGCGAGACTAGGGAGCACTCGAAGCGATGCAATCCAGAATCTCGCCGAATGTGTGACAAGCACATCCAAAGCTTTACCAGAGGCCAATTTCGCTGCATCTGATGGCTATGAAAAGCATGACAGGATTTGGTCGGGGCGAGACGCAGCAAGCGGGCGTGACCTGGAGCGTCGAGTGCAGCTCCGTGAACCGCAAGCAGCTCGAAGTCGCCGTCAGCCTGCCCCGCGAACTTTCGGAACTGGAAAACGTGGTGCGTGCGGAAGTTTCCGCGACCCTTTCACGCGGGCGCATCAATGTGGCGGTGCGCAAAGAGGCTGCCGCCACCACCGCAGCCGCCGTTCAGGTCGATCAGACACTAGCCGCGCACTATTTTCATGCGATGCATGCGCTGGCGCTCAAACTGGATCTGCCGCCGCAGATCGCGCTGACAGACATCACGCGCATGCCCGGCGTGCTGAGTGTGGCCCAGACCGAAATCGCGACCGAGGAGGCCTGGCCGGCCATTCAACAGGCGCTTGCCGCCGCCCTGAAGCAGCTTACGGCCATGCGCAGCGCCGAAGGCGTCAGCCTGCGTGCGGACATCGAGACACGACTGAGCCACATCGAGGCCCTGCTCGAATCCATTCGTGCCAAGGCGGCCACGGTGCCGGAACATCAGCGCAAACTCCTGCGCCAGCGTCTGGAAGACGCCGGACTGCCCCTGCCGCTGGATGACGAACGCCTCGTCAAAGAAATCGCCCTCTTCGCCGACCGCACGGACATTTCCGAAGAGCTGTCCCGCGCCGCGAGTCACGTGAAACAGTTCCGCGCCTATCTGGATGCCGAAGCCCCTGCGGGCCGCAGCCTCGACTTCCTGCTGCAGGAGTTCTTCCGCGAGTTCAACACCATGGGCTCGAAGTGCAACAACGCCGAGATCGCCCATCACGTCGTCACCGCGAAGACCGAACTCGAAAAAATCCGCGAGCAGGTGCAGAACGCGGAGTGATCACGACCCGCCCGGCTTGGGCAGGCCTTTGGGCACTGATTTCGGCGGGGCCGGTTTGGCCTTCCCGTCCTCAGGCAGCCAGGCTTCAGGGGCGCCGGCCTTGACCATGACATCCCGCAAAAAAACGCGGGCTCCGTCCCGGCGTTTGCTTTCCTCGGCCGCCTCCATGAAGGCATAGATCTCGAGCGTCTGCTTCGGAGACACGGGCGCCTGCTTGGCCTGGAAGAATTTGATGATCTCACGCAGCATCGGGGTGTAGTCGCCTTCGGACTTCTGCTCGGTGATCTGGGTGTCACCGAAGCGGATGAGCTTGTAGCTCATGGCGCCCTCATGGAGGGCCACCAGCGTGCCGGTGCGCTCCCCGGACCACAGGCCGGTGACGGTGGACTCGGAGGACGTCGTGGTGCGCGTGACGGAGAGGCAGCCGGAACCCATCACGGTGAAGAGCGCCTCGGTGGGATGAATGCCGTAGAAGAAGAGGTCGGGATGGTGCGGCAGCACATGCGCCGGACCGTAGGAGATGACGCCGCGAGCGGGAGTCTTCTCCGCATTGGCGACTTCGAGCACACCGGGATACCAGCGCACGGCGGAGGCGCTGAAGACGGGGACCTGGGCGGTGGCCGCCTGCTTGTAGATGTCCACGGCGTCCTTGAGCGATGCGGCCACCGGCTTGTCCATGAACACCGGTTTGCCGGCGGTGATGATCTCTTTCATCTGCTCCAGACGCGGGCGGCCTTCGAGGCTGAGCAGCAGGACGGCGTCCACGTCTTTGCAGGCCTCGGCCACGCTGCCGACGATGCGCACGCCAAACTTGTCCCGCACGGCGGCGGTGAAGCCTTCGATGCGCGATTTGCTCTCCTCGATGTCGGGGCTGCCACCCGGGAACGCGACGACCACGCGCGCACCGGGAATGTGGTTGGGATTCGCCGGATCGTTCAGACGCAGGGTGAACTGCTCTGAATGCGAGGTGTCGAGACCGATGATGCCGATGCGGAGGTCGTCTGCCATGAGAGGAATGCTGAGCAGCGCCGCGAGCCATCCCATGACAAGGAGGCTCTGATGAGAAAGGCGGCAGGGCGGTCGCATGGCGGATAAAATGCAGGCTGGGGATCGATGCGCAACCGTTGAGTCGCTTGACCGTCCCGCCCGCCCCGCTAGGCTCGGTGCCATGGAAACCGTCAGAATTGGCATTGTTGGACTTGGAAACATGGGGAAGGCACACCTCGCGAACATTCGCGCGGGCAAGGTGCCGGGACTGCGCGTCACCGCGCTGTGCGAAAGCGTCGGCACGCTGCCGAACCTGATCGAGGGCGAAAAGGCCTTCACGGACGTGAATCTGATGATCCGCAGCGGTCACATCGACGCGATCCTCATCTGCACGCCTCACTTCAGCCACACCACCATCGGCATCGAGGCGCTCAAGGCCGGACTGCACGTGCTGGTGGAAAAACCGATCTCCGTGCACAAGGCCGACTGCGAACGCCTGATCGCCGCTCACACGGACAAGAGCAAGATTTTCGCCGCCATGTTCAACATGCGCACGAATGCCTGCTTCAAGAAGGTGAAGGACCTCATCGACAGCGGCGAGCTCGGCGCGGTGCGTCGCGTCCACTGGGAGGTGACGAACTGGTTCCGCACCAACTACTACTACGCCACCGGCGGCTGGCGCGGCACCTGGAAGGGTGAAGGCGGCGGCGTGCTGATGAACCAGTGCCCGCACAACCTCGACCTCTTCCAATGGCTCTTCGGCATGCCCGACAAGGTGCGCGGCTTCTGCCAGTTCGGTCGCTTCCACGAGATCGAGGTCGAGGACGATGTGACCGCCATCATGCAGTATGACAACGGCACCACGGCGACCTTCGTCACCAGCACCGGCGAGGCGCCGGGCATCAACAAGCTCGAAATCTCCGCCGAACAGGGCCGCGTGACCGTGACCGACGGCACACGCATCCACTTCCAGCGCAACCGCCAAGCCATGAGCAAGTTCTGCATGGAGGCGGAGGCCGCCTTCGCCATGCCGGAAAGCTGGCACATGGACATTCCGGTAGAGCAAACCGGCGGGCAGCATGTGGAGATCCTGCAAAACTTCACCAATGCCATTTTGAAGGGGGAAAAGCTCCTCTCGCCCGCCGAAGAGGGCATCCGCAGCGTCGAACTCGCCAACGCCATTCTCCTTTCCACCTGGCAGGATCAAACGATCGATCTGCCGATGTCTTCGGCTGATTACGAGCGCATCCTCACGGAAAAGGGCGAGCAATCGACCTTCCAGAAAACCAAGGTCGTCGCCAAGGCCAGCGCGGATGACTTTGCGAAAAGCTTCCGCTGAGCCCACGCGAGACCCGCCCGGCAAATGATTTTCAGGGTTTGGGCGGCAGGTGGTGTTCAATGGATGACGCCACCTGCATGACCGCCCGCTTCACAGCCCTGATCCTCTCCTTCTTCATCGGCCTGCCGATGTGCTGGTGCTGCATCGGTACGGACCGGCCACAGGAGCAGGAGATGAGCTGCTGCGCCAGGAAGGCGCCTGCGGCGTCAAAGGAGCAGCACGCGCCTCCGCAGGATCACAACTGTCCCTGTGCGAAGCATGAGAACAAGCGCGACATGGCCTCCACTGAGGTGAAGGCACCTGCGGCCGGGATGAAGCTGCTGGCCGAGCCGCAGTGGCAGACCACCGTGGTCGAAACATCCTTTCCCTCTCATTTCGAGAAGAACATTCTCCGCCACGTTCACGGGCCGCCGCCGGATGCCGCACCGGTTTATGTGAGGCATTGCGCCCTGTTGATTTGAAGACGCCGGTCCTGCGTCTGGAAGCCAGACGCTCCGGGCAGTGACGGCGCTTTCGCAGCCCATGGCGCGCCACACTCACCCCACCTGCCCGGCCGTCTGGCCTCACCGCCAGTTTGATTGCCTCTTTTGGCAAACCGGCATGCGCCGCCTGCACCGCATGCCGCCCCTCTCCAGCAGGCACTGCAAAAACAACAACACACCACATCATGAAAACCATCCTCACCCTCATCGCCGCAGCCTCCGTCGCCGCCCTCTCCAGCACCGCGCTTGCCGCCGGCAAGGCCTGCGAAAAGTGCTGCAAGGGCAAGTGCGCCGAATGCTGCAAGGACAAAGGCAAGGAATGCGGCAAAGACTGCTGCAAAGGCGAATAACCCGCGCCGAAACCACGCCGCCGCCCCGAAAAGGGCGGCGGCTTCATTTTTCAACGATGTCCCGAAGACCCGCTTGTTCGTCCATCTTCAGCCTGTTCTTCAAGGCTCCGGCCACGAAATGAAATACGCGGAAGTTTGACAAGAAAAAATCCTGTAATCCAACGCCTCCCCCTTGGGCTGCTGCTATCTGGCGGCCGCCTGCTGAAGCGCCTTCAGCGAAGGGGCCTCTTTCAGCTTCTCAAGCTCCGTCGCGACGACCTCGGCACGCCTCGCGGCCTCCAAACGATCTTTGGCCTTCGCCTTCACCGCCGCCATCTGGGCCGCACGCAGCTTCTCGGCGACAGCAGGAGCTCTGCCCGCGCCACTGGCCTCCCAGTCCTGCGCAAACGAGTTCACGAGTTTGGCGAGCTCCGCGTCATTCTTCTCCAGATTCTGGAGCACCTCATGCACCTCGTCCGGAGCCGCCTCCGCCCCGGCACCCGAAGTCGAAACCGCGGCGGATCTTCGCGAAGCGGGCCAGAAGACGAGCGCCAGCAGCGCCACCAGCACCAGTCCGGCGAACCCAAACGTCAGCATCATCTGCTGCTTCTGCGACATCGCGGAAGCCTTCTTC
>DAORHS010000206.1:0-7459 GCA_035438165.1 Prosthecobacter sp. | reverse complement strand
GGAAACGGGTAGCGGGCCCATTTTGAAAACCAGACGCGGAGTCAGATCCGCCAGATGATAGTGCGGCAGCGCCAGCCAGAATGACTGCAACACGCTCGAATCCGCGCCGCCCAGCAGCGGTGCCAGCCACGCCGCGCCGAACAAACCCACAAACAACAGCCCGGTGGGCACCAGAAAGGCAATGACCTCCGCCGTGCGCGTGCCCAAGGCCACGGCCAGCACGATCAAAGGAGCGGCGCACAGAACGAAGATGAAAGCGTACTGAAACACGAGCGTCGCCCACATCTGCGCCTCCTCAGGCCGTTTTGGCAAAGCCCAGGTCAGACAAAA
The DNA here is from genome assembly GCA_035438165.1 of Prosthecobacter sp. Classification (GTDB taxonomy): domain Bacteria; phylum Verrucomicrobiota; class Verrucomicrobiia; order Verrucomicrobiales; family Verrucomicrobiaceae; genus Prosthecobacter. The sequence continues at coordinate 7,129 of DAORHS010000206.1, read as the reverse complement.
GACGACTGAGATGAGCACTACCGCGAGCATCCAGACCCAGATCGCGGCGCTGAGCTGCAGGCACTGGCTGATGCGCCCCGCGCCTCCGGCATGAAGATGTTCCAGCATGCCTTCACGCCGCATGCGATGCCCAAGCGCCGAGGCTTGAAATGGCAGCCAGGTGAAGAGTGCGATCCAGGCATACACCCAGGCGGCCTGAGCACGTGCAGGCTGGAGAATCTGCGGATTTTCCTCCCACGGTGTCAGCAGTGGCGCGATCCAGATGAAAAGCCCTGCACCGAGCAGCAGCAACCAGCAACTGCCCCGGCCCATGAGTCCGGCGAGGCTGAGGCGAAACAAAGGCCAGGCACGCAGGGAACTCATGAGTGGAGAACGCGATAGGTTTCCATCCAGGTGCTGCCGCTGCGCTCCGTGGCATGACGAAGCTGGCCGCGCGCAATCGTCAGCAGGGAGTCCGCCTCACGCACGCACTCCAGTTCATGCATGATGACGAGGCGCATCGTGCGCGTGCCCGCCGCCGCCCAGAGCTGCGTCACCTGCTCACGTGTTTCGGCATCCAGACCGGTGAGAGGCTCGTCCATGAGCAGCACGCTCGTGTCACTCTGCGCCGCCTTCACCTCGGCCAAAATTAAGAGCACTTTCTGGCGGTTGCCGCGTGAGAGCTTGCCAATGGGTGTGGTCAAATTCAGTCGCAGGGTCTCAGCCAGCTCTTCCGCGGTGACGAGTGATTCACCTTTGAACCAGGCGCGGAAAAAGGTGCGTGATTTCATCTCGGGATCGACACGCAGTTCATCCGCGAAGTAATGCACGCGCGCGTCGGTCTTCACGCGACCTTGCAACGCAGGAGACAACCCCGCCAGAGTTCGCAGCAGCGTCGTCTTTCCTGAACCGTTGGGTGCCACCAACAGATGCAGCCCCATGCCCGCCTGGATGTCTGTATCAACCTCCACGAGGCATTGCGCCGCCCGTTTCCACGGCAAACCGGCATGGTAGCCGAAGCGTGTGCCGGCAGGGATGTGCAGAAGTGTTTCAGAAGCCATGCAAAGAAAAAGGTACGTTCACTGCCCGACGTCCCAAAGTCCATCACTTCCATTCGACGAGGGATCATAAACGGACGACCCCAGCATGAGGAGTGGCGGCATGACCGTGTGATCGACCGTGAGGGACTCGTCATCCAGACTGATCACCGCCGGCATCGTGGTCCAGCCCTGCGGCAGATAAAGCTGCAACTGCTCGGTGTTCACCTCGGCAATGTCCGCCGTGGGATGATCGGAGAGATAGGCACGCTGGGCGGCAAAGACGGCCTGAAGGGACACTGAGGCATCCTTGCCTCGCTGCCAGTCACGCACAGCGGCGATGTTCATGCCGGCAAAAGTCGCCAGCCCCAGCAACAGTCCGATCACAAGACTGACCTCAATGAGTGTGAAGCCGGCGTTGCGGCGGCTTGAATGCGAACAAAATGTTTTCATGCTTCAGGGCTTCGGTGTGATGATCTGCGCCACTTCGGACTTGGGAATGATTTTCACGGCACTTGGACGCACATCAAGCATCGTCGCCGAGACCGTGGCGTCCGACTTCGATGTCGGCAGATTTTTCGTGAGATCCGCAGGCAGTGTGGCGCGCCGATGGATGTATAGAATGCGCGCCCTGTCCGTGCTGGTGACGACGGGCGAAACCGCCTGCTGGGCAGCGGCCGGTTTTACCGATACGGTCGTGGCCTTGACCGGAGTCGGAGCGGCCATGCCGGGAATGGGTCGGGGAACCAGCTTCGGCGGATCAGCCGCCATGACCGGCGTGGTGGCGAACAGCAGGGAAAAGAACAAGGATCGCGTATTCATAAGGGTGGGTTGAGTTCACATGTTGCCCGACTGCATCATGCGCGGACCCATCAGGAAGATGGGCAGCATGGAGCCGGTGAAGACGAAGCCGATGAGCACCACGGCCATGGCCAGGGTGATGAAATTGATGACCTGGGTGAAGTCCGTCATGATCGCGGCGGTGTCCTCCTCATAGATGTCACGCAGGAGCTCAAGCTGCTGTGGCAGAGAGGCAGAGCGCTCGCCGATGCCGATCATGTGAATGACCTGGGGGTCGAGCGTGGTGTTGCGCTTCAAGGCCTCGGCAATCGGCACGCCGGAGGACTCATAGACCTGTGAGGCCTTGATGAAGTCCGGATACATCGGTGTTCCATGCAACACACGCGCCGACAGCGCGGAGGCGCGGGCAAGGTTGATGCCATTGGCATACAGCATCTGAAGCGTGCCGATGTAGGCGCTCTGGCGCAGGCCCATCACCAGCTTCGCCAGGAGCCGCCAGTACTTCATGAGAAACATCAGCAGCTTCTGCCTGAAGTCGGCCGAGCGGAACAAGGCGGTGATGAAGGTCACGAGGCCGATGACAAAGAAGGGCCAGACCTTCTGCACCACATGGCTGATCGAAAAGATCACGACCGAGATCTGATCCGGCTCCTGGCGCACGCTTTTCAGGGTCTCCTCCACCTGGGACACGACAAAAACCTGCGAATAGATGAACAGGCCGATCTGAAACAGAATCACCAGCGATGGCACCAGCAGGGCGGTGCGGATTTTGCTGGCAAACATGAGCTCGATCTTGATGCGGCGTGCCAGGGAGGCGAATGCCTCGCCAAGCTGACCCGCGTCAGCCCCCGCCTCGATGATGGTGATGATGGTGCCGTCAAATTTCTGCTCCTTGGCAAAGGCGACGTGAACCGGCAGGCCGGCCTCCAGACGGTTGCGGATGTTCATCAGCGACGACTGCAGCACCGGGTCCGGCAGTCCCTGCGAATAGTACAACAGCGCGTCTGCGGTGCTGATGTTCGCCTTCAGCATGGAGGCAAGTCCGCGGAAGAGCTTGATGAGCTCCTTGCGTGAGACCGCTTTCTTCGACTTCTCACTCTTCGGCGTGCCGGAGAGTGATTTGATCAAGGCCACCCGAAAACCGGGCCTGCTGGCGAGTTGCGCAGCCTGCTCGCGGTTCGGCGCCTCGCACTCGAACACCTTGGAGATCTCGGGCCGCTTGACGTTGCGGAGGGTGACTTGGAAGGCGTTCATGGCTCAGGATTCATAGGTCAGGTCGAGCACTTTCTTCAGTGCATCGAGGTCGGTTTTACCCTCGGCCATCAGCTTTAAGCCGTTGTCGCGCAGCGACGGCAGGCCGGACTCCCGGCGCACTTCGGCTTCCAGCTCATAGGGTGTGATCTCGCCCTTGGCCAGCTTGTCACCAAGCTTCGGACTGATGGGCAAAATCTCCAGGATGGCAGTTCGACCGGAATACCCACGTCCATGGCAGTCCGCGCAGCCTTCTTTGTGATGTGTAAACAGAGGACGCCGTGCCCAGGACGGGTCGAGGTGGAAGAGGCGGATCTCACGTTCCGAGATGCCCTCGATGCTTTCTTTGCAGGTGGGACAGAGCAGTTTGACCAGTCGCTGTGCACAGGCGGCCTTCAGCGTCTGCGCGATTTTCCAGCGCTCCATGCCGAGCTGCTGAAAGCGCTCGATGATCTGCGAGGCGCGCGGCGTGTGAATGGTGGTAAGCACCTTGTGACCGGTGATGGCGGCCTCAATCGCCAGTTCGGCGGATTCACGATCGCGCACCTCCCCCATGAGGATGACGTCAGGATCGGAGCGCATGAAGCTGGCGATCATCGGTTTGAACTCGGTCGAATCGCGCAGATCGCAATGCGTGACGCCGGGGATCTCGTCTTCGACGGGGTTCTCCAGCGTCAGGATGTTGTCTTCGGGATGATTGAGCTCCCGCAGCATGGCGTTGAGCGTGGTCGATTTGCCGGAACCGGTGGGGCCAGACATGACGATGATGCCGGAGGGCACGGCCATGGCCTTGTCGAGTTCGAACAAGGTCTCTTCGTCAAAGGCAAGCGTACCCATGCCGAGCCGTGCTTCGAGATGCGTCTTGTCGAGCAGACGCATGGTGACGTGATAGCCCCGATACGTACGATGCCGCTCATAGCGCGCGCCGACGGCGCGTCCGTAATAGCTGGCCGTGAAGCGGCCTGAGATGCCGGGGCGCTTGCTCCGCTCCTCGGGCGCGAGGCGCATGAGATTGAGCAGGAAGGCATCGACGCGATCGCGCAGCTTCACCGGCATTTCGAAACGCACTCCAAGATCACCATCGACACGGAAGCAGTACTGAAAGCTGGTTTTCTCCGTCTTGATGTGAATGTCAGAGGCATGCTGCTTGATCGCATCGCTCACCATGCTGGCCACGAGCTGGGCGATGGGCTCTTCGTATTGACGCGTGACATCGAAGTCGGGCGTTTCATTGGAGAACTCCTCCACCTCCACCGCCTCGAGTTCCGCACGGCTGGGTCCCGAGGAACTGGAGGAGCCTTCGATCACGGCGGAGACCTCGGAGGCGAGCGTGACGACCTTCAGCACTTCGTCTTCAGGGAAGCGTGCGGCGCAGTAATCATCCGCCCGGTAGTCCCATGGATTCGCCACGGCCAGCAGCACCTGCTGTGCGCTGCGGCGCAACGGCACGAACATCCCGCGTGACATCACCACCGGATCGCAATAGCCGACGAACTCGGCATCCGCCATTTCACGGACCTGCGGAAAGGCCGGCAGCCCTGAAGCACGACCGACGGCGCCCAGCATGCGTGTCTTCGACGAGCGGCGCACGATGGCTTCATCCGACTGTGTTTCCTGCCCGGCCGTGACGTTCCGCAACTGGCTGATGATCAGCCGCTGGATCGTGTGATTGAACTCGATGCCGAGATTCAGGTTCATGAGGCAAAGTGTCGCTGCATGAGCACCTGCCAGGCCGGCAGGTCGGTAAAGAAGGTGAAGACGAAGGGGGCATCCCCCTCAGACGTGCGGTTCAGCTCCTGGCTGATCCAGAAGGATGCGACCAAGGCCGAGACGGGATTCAGCGAGGCGACGTGGACGATGCTCGTCTCACCCGCCAGGGTCGCAGGACAGCCGAGGGCCATGCACACGGGACGGAGGCCCGGGCAGTGATCGTAAAGAGCCGACGCCCTGCCGGACAAGGGACCGAAGCTCCAGTAATGCACACGGTCGTTCAGGCTGTTGCGGAGCACCTTTTGCATCCGGACCAGCTCACCCTCGACCGTGAGCGAATGTTTTTGCGCCTGGGTCTCGGCGGTGAAATTCAGAAAGTCGGGCATTACGCCGGTGGCTGCACCGAGCTTTTCGGCATAAGCGGCCAGCAAGGGCGTGGCCTCGCCCTCCGACAGATAGTCTCCCTGCTGGAGATACATCACCGTCGTCCCTGCGATGCGGTCGAGCACCGGACGCAGGCTGTTGCGGTCCGTGTGGGCTGGGAGCGGGAGGTTGGGGAGCGGTGCTGACATGGAAGTCTTCGTGTTCGACGGGCGCTCGCAGGTGCGGAGACAGGCTCTCAGCACCGGCCGCGGTTTACTGACTGGGAGCCTTCTTCGAAAACAGACGCCTGACCCAGGACTGCTTCGGCGCCGGAGGGGGCGAAGGAGCGGTTTCCGGGGTGTGGACGCTGGGCAGATTTTGATACCAGGCGGTCGGAGGGAGATCGATGTTAGTACCCTGAATGTCATCCGGCTGCATGCCGGAGAACTCGCGCACGTGCCAGTTCACCTCGGGCATGGCCCCGGATTGCGAGGCATCATAAACACGCGGCGTGATGACAAACACGAGACTGACCTGCTCGAGCTTCTTGTTGTCGGAGCTGAAGAGCTTTCCGACCAGCGGGATGGTGCTGAGAATGGGCACCTTGTTGTTGCCCTCGCTGGAGCTGTAATCGTAGAAGCCGCCAAGGAAGAGCGACTGCCCTGCGGGAATGCGGCTGATGGCCTCGACCGTGGACTCGCTCACCCGTGGAAACACATTGTTGCCGCGGCCCGCGATGAGCTCGACGATCTTCGCGACACGCGGGCGCAGCTTCATGCGCACGGTGCCATCAGGCAGCAGCGTGGGCGTCACGGAGAGAGTGACGCCGATCTCGCGGTTCTTTTCCGGCTCATCGGTGGCGCTGGGATCTTCCGCATCGATCTTGTAGCGCACCACATCGGTCACATTCTGGCCCGCGGCGGTGTTGGTGATGTTGGAGGTGATGACGGGGAAGCGATCAACGATGGAGATGATGCCCTGCTCATTGTCCTCCGTGATGATGGTGGGACAGGCCTCCTGAGTGATGAGATCGGCGTTCTCCAGCGCACGCAGGATGGCCTGCACCTGCAGGTTGTCGAAAACCAGACCCGAGCCCTGCTGATTGATCTGATTGATCGAGTTCAGCGGCGCGTCTGTGCTGCCAGTGCGGGTCACCGTGCTGACGTCCGGGAGATTGAAGAGAGCGTTCAGGCCCTGCCGCGCAGTGAGCGTGGTCCCGGTGTCTCCCAGTGAACGGCTCCAGTCCACACCGACCTGGCGGCCCTGATTGCGCTTCACCCGCAACACACGGACGTTGACCATGATCTGCGGCTTCGCCTTGTCGATTCCTTCGAGCAGCTTGCGCACGCGTTCGAGCTTGATGCTGTTGTCGCTGACGAGCAGCGTGTTGGTCTTCTCCTCGAACTCGATCTGTCCGACCTCACGCGTGAGCATGGGACGAATGATGGCCTTCAACTTTTCAAAGTCGGACTGAACGGCCGCCGCGGGACCTCCGCCTTCCTCCCCGTTGGACGCTGCGGCCGACATGCTGCGGTTCAGCGGAGCACCACGCAGGTACTTCAAACCATAGCTCATCACTTCGACCGGAAGCTTCGCGAGCTGCGCCTCATTCATGAGGCTGACGCTCGAACGCTGCTGATGAAGCGTGAGGCCGAAATTGACCGCGAGTTCCTCCATTTGCTGCAATGGGTTGTCCGTGCGGAGATGGCCGGTGATGCTGTACTGCGGGCCGTTGAGTTCATTGTTGTAGAAGTACTGCAGGCCGGCGCTGTGGGCGAGGTACTGGAAGACCTCGTTGATCGGCGCGTTGTCGATCCAGTAGCCGTCATCCGCCTGCTGAGGTGGCTTGGGAAGGCCGCCGAATCGCGCGGTGACATCCACTGCGGCCGCAGGAAGGTTCTGCAAAGGCTGGGTCTGGGGCGCCTCCTGGGCAGTGAGAGCGAAGCTCGCTCCAAAGCTCGCCAGCAGAAGGGTCTGGAACAAAGAAT
>DAORHS010000205.1:0-7492 GCA_035438165.1 Prosthecobacter sp. | reverse complement strand
GTGCGGGCAACCATGTGGCCGCGAGTATGGGAGCGCGACGCTTAGGCCGCAAGAGGCTATCTGCGATGTCCGGCGTAACGTGGGCTTTTACCGCCGCCGTTTCTTTTTCTTGCCGGTGAGGATGGCGCGGGCGCGGTCTTCGTCGTCGAGGGCGGTGGTGTACTTGTAGTTGAAGCCTTCGAGCTTCCGGCGCTCGATCTTCTGGCCGATGAGGCGCTCGATGGAGGCCACGTTCATGAGCTCGTCGGCGGCGAAGAGGGTGAAGGCATCCCCCTCCTTCTGCGCGCGGCCGGTGCGGCCGATGCGGTGGACGTAGTCCTCGGAGTGCTCGGGCACCATGTAGTTGATGACGTGGGTGACGCCGCTGACATCGAGACCGCGGGCGGCGAGGTCGGTGGCGACGATGATTTCGAATTCGCCGTTGCGGAAGCCCTGCAGGGCACGTTCGCGATCACGCTGGCCGATGTCGGAGTGCATGACGGCCACCTTGTATTCATTGAGCTGGTTGAGGGCGGCGTAGATCTGGTCGGCCTGCACCTTGGTGCGGGTGAAGATCATGACACTTTCGAAATGGGTCTGCTTCAGGATGGCGACCAGGAGTTCCATGCGCTGGTCGCTGGCGACGGGGTACATGTAATGGCTGACCGTCTCGGCGGCGGAGAAGCGGATGCCCACCTCGACGCTTTCAGGATCCTTGAGGGCGAAGTCGGCGAGGCTCTTGATCTGCGGCGGCATGGTGGCCGAGAAGAACAGCGTCTGGCGTGCAGGCGGTGTCTTTTCGACGATGCGGCGGACGTCGGGCAGGAAGCCCATGTCGAGCATGCGGTCCACTTCATCGAGGATGAGGACTTCGACGTCGCGCAGGTCGGCGATGCCTTCCTGCATGAAGTCGAGGAGACGTCCGGGCGTGGCGACGACCACATCGACGCCTTCCTGCAGGCCTTTGCGCTGCTTTTCGTAGCCGACACCACCGTGCACCAGCAGGACGCGGAGACCGGTGTGCTTGCCGTACTTTTCAAACTGCTCGACGACCTGCGCGGCGAGTTCGCGCACGGGCTCGAGGACGAGCACACGGAACTTCCCGGGAGCGCCCAGCCTGGTCAGCGTGGGCAGTGCAAACGCGGCGGTCTTGCCGGTGCCGGTCTGCGCGGCTCCGATCACGTCCCTGCCGGTGAGAATGATCGGGATGGATCTCTCCTGAATGGTCGTGGGCTTTTCGTAGCCGCTCTCACGCACAGCCGCCAGGACGGCGGGCGCGAGGCCGAGCACTTCGAAGGCCTCCGGGTAGGGGCCTTCGGGGACAGGCGGGGACGGCGGCGGTGGGACGGGCGCGTGATTTTCACGGGCGGGCCTGTCTTCACGGGGCCCACGCGGTGGACGCGTGTCATCACGGCCACGTCCGCGCGGCGGACCACGGCGGCCATCGCGTTCTGGACGTTCCTGACGCTCGCCACGGGCGCGGGGCGGGCGGCCCTCACCACGCGGCGGACGCGGGGCATGCTCGTGCGGCTTCTCATCGTGCGGACGCTTGTGCGCGTGGATCGTGGCGGGATGATGATCCTTGGCGTGGTCTTTTGAATGATCTTTCGCGTGATCCTTGGCATGCCCCCTGGCCGGCTCCTTCTTCTTTCCTCCACCAATGACACGTTTGAACCCGGCTTTCAGGCGACTGAGCAGGGAGGCTTTTTTCGGGGGATGTTCGGAGCGGCGGGGGGTGGTCACAGTCGTTTCAGGAGGTAGGAGGCGCGGTCTATCGGCCAGTTTGGGGAACAATGCAAACCCACAGACAGCCGGAGAGCGGGGTCAAAGCTTCATCGCGTAGTGCACCTGGCGGGCCACTTCCTCAAAACCACAGCTCGGATACAGGTGCTGGCCGATGGCGTTCGAGGCCATGGTCTCGATCTGCGCGAGCTTCATGCCCTGCCCGCGCATGTAGTCGAGCGCATGCTGGATCAGACGCCGCCCGAGACCGAGGCCGCGGGCGCTTTCCACCACGGCGATGTTTGGAATGCGCCCACGCTCGTTCGCACGGTCGAGCCGGGTGGTGATGTAGCCGAGAAGCTCCCCCCCGCGCTCAGCGACGAAACAGCCTTCTGGACACTGGGCGACGTCGTCGTCGATGTGGCTTGCCTTGCGGGTCTTCCAGTCGCGACCATTCCAGAGGCCAAACTTGTGCTCCAGCATCTGCTCCAGGGCGACACTGCCGAAGGACTCCACCGTGATGCGCCTCAATTGCGGCAGATCTTTGTCCTCATAGGGGCGGATGATAAGGGGGGGCTCGTCCATGTCAGCGGAAGGGGTGAAAAACTGGGAAAAGATGGCAGGTGGACCCGTTGGGCAAGCATCAATCGCACAAATGGCACGAGTCTTGCGAAATAGGCACCAGGTTGCTGACGTTCATAACAGCGATAATTCAGAGTTGCTATCTATTTAGATTATATCATTCTTGTGGCCCATGCCGTTATTTAACCGGTCTTCTAAAAACTCCCGTTTAACTGTCTGCTTGTTGAAGGCGCTCGGTGGCATGCTGGCGGTTGGCGCACTCAGCCAATGCACCTCCACCCCCAAGGGTGATGTCGTGGTCAGCGTGAAAGATCAGAAGCTCGGCATCTACAGCGAGGGCAAGCTCAGGAAGCAATTCGTCATCTCCACCTCGAAGTTTGGTCTGGGAGATCAGAAGGGCAGCAACCGGACGCCTCTCGGCAAGCATGAAATCATCGCCAAAATCGGCCAAGGGCTTCCCGCTGGCGCCGTTTTGAAGAGCCGGCGCTGGAACGGCGAGGTGCTCAAACCGAACACCCCCGGTCGTGATCCCATCGTTTCGCGCATCCTCTGGCTGCGTGGCATGGAGACCAGCAACAGGAACGCCTTCAACCGCTTCATCTACATCCACGGCACTCCGGAGGAGAACCGCCTCGGCACGCCCGCCAGCTATGGCTGCGTGCGCATGGGCATGAAGGATGTCGTCGATCTCTTCAACACCGTCAACGTCGGTGCCAAGGTCGTCATCACCAAGGATCACCTCCCCCGCGACGAACCTGACAAGGCGAATGGCGGCAACGGCTCCCCTGCGCTCGTCATTCCCGGCACGGATACCGCCGAGCCCCTCGAAATTGCGAGACTCGTGCCGACCGAAGGCGAAAAGACTCGGGCGCAAGAAAACGAAGCCAAGGCGAGAAAGGGTCTGTTTGACAGGGCGGCCCCCAAGACGGAATCCGCGTCCAATTCAGTGCCAGGCACCAAGTTGGACGGCCAGGACTCCTCGACGAAGTCCAAGCGGGCTTGAGCACCGGGCCGCTCAGTCGCGCGCCACATCGAAGGTGGGCAGGATTTTCAACAAGGATGGATTCGTTTCCGACGGCATCCGGCGCATGGCCTGAAGATTCTTGGAATCCAGCGTGACGCGCTGCCTGTGCACGCCTGCGTCAAAGATCTCGCTCTCCTCCCACCGAGGCGCATCGCGAAACGCCTCCTGTGACGGATAATAAACCGCCGTCCTTCCGACATTCTCATCGATCAGCCCGGACGCGGCCCTGCCCGTCAGGTGGCAGACGCCCACGACGCAGCCCAGCTCCACAGCCCTTGCCGAGGCGCAGCGGTCCACCCGTTCCACGCCCAGCACCGTCTCCGTCGCACTCGGCACCAGCAGCACATCCACACCCTCCCCGCGCAGGCGGGCGCTGATTTCGGGAATCTCAATGTCGAGGCAGATCACCACCGCAAAGCGCAGACCGGCGAACTCCCAGATCCGCAGTTCCGTGCCCGGCGCAAAGTCGGACTCCCACGGCGTGAGATGCAGCTTGTCCTGATGCAGCAGCCGGTCCTCCACGAGAATCGGCGCACGATTTCGCAGCACACCGGCCTCCGCATCCCAAAACGACACCGTGCCGAGAACCACCGCCTTTCCCGGCCGGACCAGCAGCGAGCGCAGCGTCGGCAGCAGTTCCTGCCAGAACACCTCCGCCACCCGTCGCGGTGACTTCGGCTCCACCAGCGGCTCCAGGCCCATCCAGGTGAACTCCGGCAGCAGCACCAGATCTGCCCCCTCGTCCCAGGAAGTTTCGACACGCTCCACCACCATGGCGGCGAACGCGGAGGGCGATCTGGCGGCGACGCCGGGATCAAAGGTGCAGAGATCAATGGCAAGCATGGAGATCTGCCATTCTGCGCCTCACTTCCCGCAGCCGCAACTGCCGCCGCATCCGGGTTTCTTCCGGCGCCTGGCCGCGCGCACGGTGAACAGCACGACAGTGACGATGATGACCGCGATGGCGGCGATGGATTGCCAGTCTTCGTTCATGGTGAGTGTGTGTTGGAGGTTTAGAAGCCCAAGGCGCTGCCGGCCTGGAAGATGAGCAGGCTTAATAGATACGCCGTTCCGGTCATGTAACCGAGCTGAAACATCGCCCATTTCCAACTGCCGGTCTCGCGTTTGACGATGGCGATGGTGCTGACGCACTGCATGGCGAAGACGTAAAACACCAGCAGGCTGATGCAGACCAGCGGGGTGTAAACCGCCCGGCCGTCAGGACGCCACTCTCCGGCCAGTTTGTCGCGCAGCGGCTCTAGGTTGTCGTCGTCGCCACTTTCGACGGCATAGACGACGCCCATGGTGGAATTGAAGACCTCACGCGCGGCAAAGCTGCCGATGAGGCCGATGCCAATCTTCCAGTCGTAGCCGAGCGGGGCGATGGCAGGCTCAATGAACTTGCCCGCGCGTCCGGCGAAGCTGTGCTCCATCTGCTGCGCGCTGCTGTCGCCCTGAGTTTTGGGATAGGTGGACGCGGCCCAGATAAGGATGGAGATGCCGAGGATGATGGTGCCGGCGCGGACGAGGAACATGCGGGCGCGCTGCCAGACATGCAGAAGGATGCTCCGGATCGCAGGCATCTTGTAGGCCGGCATTTCCAGAATCATGGGACTGGCGGAGCCTTTCATGACGCACTTGTTGAACACCCAGGCGAAGAAGAAGGCCCCGAGCGTGCCGAGCGCATAGAGCCCCAGCATGATGCCGGCCTGCACCCAGGCGCTGACCCGGCCCGCCGGGAACAGCACGCCGATGAGCAGCGAGTACACCGGCAGACGCGCCGAGCACGAGGCCAGCGGCGCGATGAGAATGGTGATGAGCCGGTCCTTCGGACTGTCGATGGTGCGCGCGGCCATGACACCGGGAATGGCGCAGGCATACGAGCTGAGGAAGGGCAGGAACGACTTGCCGTTGAGCCCCACCTTGCTCATCGCCCAGTCCATGATGAAGGCGAGGCGCGACATGTAGCCGGTGTCCTCCATGATGCCGATGAAAAAGAACAAGATCAAAATCTGCGGCAGGAAGATGACCACGCCGCCGACGCCGGGCACGACGCCGTTCACGATGAGATCGCGAAAATCGCCGGGCGACATCAAACCCTCCACCCAGGAGCCGAGCTCGCCGAATCCGGCCTCGATCCAGCCCATGGGCCCTTCGGCCACTTTGAAGATGAGGAAGAACAGCAGGCCGAGCACGAGCAGTAGATTGACGAATCCAAGCACCGGGTGCAGGAAAATGCGGTCGAGCTTGGCGGTGATCGTTTCGATTTCCTGATCCGGCCGTCTCAGGACCAGCGCGCAGAGTTCCTCGATGCGACGGTAGCGCTCCGCCACGAGCGCATCCTCCCAGCCCGGAAATTCGGCCTCCATGCGGGTGCGCAGTTCGTGGATGCGGGTGATTTGAGAATCGGCGATGCCATAATGCGTGGGATCGTGATCGGAAAGCAGATACAGCGGCTCCAGCAGACTCGAACGTGTGTGAATGGCCCCCGTCTGGCGCAGTTCGTCGCGGCTGTGTTCCAGCGCGGCACGCACACCGTCTGGCAGTGCGGCGTTCTGCCACTGAGGAGGCGTGATGTCCTCACGACTGAGCGCCAGCTTGAGTTCGATCAATCCCAGACCGGTCACCGCATTGGTTTTGACCACCGGGACACCGAGCGTTTCGGACAACATCTCCGCATCGATGCGCCACTCCCGCTGAGCCGCCACATCGACCATGTTCAGCACCAGGATCGTCGGCAGGCCGAGTTCGAGCACCTGGCTCACCATGTAGAGATTGCGCTCCAGATTGGCGGAATCGATCACGCAAACGACACGGTCCGGACGCGGCGTTTCGGGACGGCGGCCCAGCAGCACATCACGCAGCACGGCTTCATCCGGCGAGCGGGCATTCAGGCTGTAAGCGCCCGGCAAATCGATCAGCCGCAGCTTTTTGCCATGCTGGCTGTAGCACTCGCCGATCTTCTTTTCGACGGTCACGCCGGGGTAGTTGGCCACCTTTTGCTTTAATCCCGTGAGCAGGTTGAAGAGCGTGGTCTTCCCCGAGTTCGGGTTGCCCACGATGGCGATCAGCGGTGTCTCGGAAGCAGGGGTGCTCATGCGCCAACGGCGGAACGGATCGCGATGAAGGCCGCTTCGTGGTTGCGCATGGAAAGGTGGGAGCCGCGCACGCAAATCTCGATCGGTTCCCCCAGGGGGGCACGTCGGGTCACCCGGACCCGGGTGCCGGGCACGATGCCCATCTCGCGCAGGCGGGTGAGGCAGGAGCGCCCGGTGGGCATGGCCTGAACGATGGCATCAGAGCCAACGGGGAGTTCAGCTAATGTGGCGGCGGACATGATAGGAAAACGGTTCTGCAATTGAGACTCTGTCGCAGAGAATGAGAAGAGATTAACAAGAACCGCGATTCTGGCAAATGCGGAGTTTGGGCGGATTTTGCGCCCAACGCCCTCAAGAGCCCAAATTCAGCCCTTTGCCACGGCGGTTGCGCCGGTTCTGAAAGCCGCTAGTCTGCGCGCCCTCGAAATTTATGTGGAAAGGCCGTTTTGCTCAGGAAACCAGCGCTCTCGTGCAGCGCTACGGAGAATCCGTGTCGTTTGACTGGCGGTTGTTCGCCCATGACATCGCCGGTTCCATCGCGCACTCGAAGGGCCTGCTGAAGGCCGGGATTCTGACCGCCGGGGAGCAGCAGCAGATCGAAACCGGGCTGCTGGAGATCCGCCACGAGATCGAGAAGGGGAATTTTGAGTTCAAGGAGTCGCTGGAAGACGTCCACATGAACATCGAGTCCGAGCTGACGAAACGGATCGGCCCGGCGGGAGCCAAACTGCACACGGCGCGCAGCCGGAACGACCAGGTGGCCACGGACGTGCGGCTTTACTGCCGGGTATGCATTGATGTGCTGGTCAAACTCACCCGCGCCATGCATGCGGCGCTCATTGAATGCGCCGAACGCGGCGGCGATGCCGTGATGCCGGGCTACACACACCTGCAGCGCGGGCAGCCGGTGTTCTTCGCGCATCATCTGCTGGCCTACGTGGAGATGCTGGACCGCGACGCGGCGCGTCTGATGGACTGCCGCAAGCGCGTCAATGTGATGCCGCTGGGCTCGGGAGCGCTGGCAGGCAGCACCATCATCCTCGACCGCGAATTCGTGGCGCAGCAGCTCGGCTTCGACGGCGTCACG
>DAORHS010000204.1:0-7512 GCA_035438165.1 Prosthecobacter sp. | reverse complement strand
CAGCAGGCGTGCGCTGAGATCGGTGTCCTCGGCATACACGCCGCCGCGATAACGCTCATCGAACCCGCCCATGATCCGGTAGGTGTCGGCACGGATGGCGAAGTTGCAGGAACAGGCGAGATGTCCGTGCGCGCGGATGTTTTCAGGTGCCTCCCACAGCAGGGATGGCGGTCTGGGCAAACGTGTGGTGGCTCCCTCAAGCACGCACAACTGCTTGGAGGCAGCCTGCATCGCCCGCAGATACGCAGCCACAAAATCCGCGCCGGGCAGGAGATCATCATCCACAAAAATAAGCCATTCTCCCTGAGCGACCAGAGAGCCACGGTTGCGATTGGCCGCCGGCCCAAGCCGCGGTCCCTGAGTCCACTTCACCATGGGATAGGACGAAAAAATCATGTCATGCGTGGACTGGGACGAGCCGTCGTCTGTGACGATGATCTCGACACTGCCGTCCGCCGGAAGCTGCGGGACGAGCCTTTCGATGCACTGACGCAGGTCGCCGGTGCGGTTGCAGGTGGGAATGATGATGGATGCGAAGACCATGGTCATGGGTTGGTTCAGTTCGGGGAGGCGATCTTCCACGCCTTCAGGTGGCTGCCGACCATGTGTTCGGTCGTGTAGTTGAGCAGTTGATGCCGCAGGCCTGCCAGACCGATGCGGTGGCGCTGGTCCGGGTGCATCAACAGCCGCAGCAGGCCATGGGCCAGTTGCTGCGGCTGCTGATCAGCCCACACACCTGTGATTCCATGCTCCACAAGCTCTCGGCTTGCTGGAGCGGTTCCACAAATGACCGGTTTGCCGTAGGACCAGGCCTCCACGTACACGATCCCAAAGGATTCATGTGCTGAAGGCAGGCAAAAGATGTCGCAGGCCGCGTAGGCGTCTGCTTTTTCCTGTTCCTGCGGGCAGCCGAGATCGCGAACGCTCTCGGGAGAAATTTTGGCGAGTCTGGATTCATCCGCATCACCCGGTCCGGCGAGCAGCAGCACCGCGTCCGGGCACTGCCTCAGGACCAGCGGCCAGGCATCAAGCAGGGCAGGGTAGCCCTTGCCAGCATCGCGACGCCCCAGAAACAGCACCGACGGGCGCATGCCGATTTCGAGTTTGGAACGCAGGCGTGTGCCGTTGCCGTTGGTGTGGCACATTGGCGGCAGGCCGCAGCGGATGAGTTTGTCTCCGGGCACGCCCCGCGAGGCCAGGTGTTCTTTTTCGTGATCCGACTGGCAGAAGACGGCGTCGGCTTTTTGATAAAGACGCACGTCGAAGGCATCGTCGCCCCAGTTTTTCGGATGCACTGCGGGCCAGACGGTGAAGGGCACGCCGGCCTCACGTGCTTCACGCCAGAGCGGATAGCCGATGATGTCCCAGCCGGTGCCGACGAAGTGCAGCACATCGACATCCGCGATGGCCGACTTCCAGGTTTGATGATGGTTCATCACGCGGCTGAGTGTGTCGGCAAATCGCAGCAGCGGGCCGCGCGAGGCGAGGCGGCTGACCCAGCGATGCTGTTTTTTCCACGTCGCCTGCGGCATCAGTTCGGAGGTGGGCCATTGCAGCGCATCACCCTTGTCATCTTCATTGGTTTGGAGGTGCTGCACGCTGAGGAAGTGGCCCTTGATGCGGCAGAAGCTCTGCAGACCGGAGGCGAGCTCACGCTGATACGCGGCGAGACCGCCGACGGAGGCCGGATGAATGCGGGATGCGATGGCGACTTTCATGGCGTGGCGGAACGTGGTGCTATTCGATCGCGGGCATCGCGATGCGATGCCGCTGCATCTGGCCCAGGTGCATGCGCAGAGGTTCCCAGTGGAACATCACATCACCGGGGCGCAGAAACCGGTCCTTCAACAGGTCGTGACGCACGAAGAAGGCATCGGTGCCGGAGAGTTCACACCCCACCAGAGAGTAGCCGCCGGCCTCGGCGGCGGCGCTGATTGTTCCCAGCGTGGCTCCGTAAAAGGTGGAGCCGTCCCACACCGCTTTCGGGTCATAGGGCGCGGCCCAGTCGAGGTCCGCAGGCAGCATGCCATTGTATTCCACGCTGAAGACGCGCGGCTTGAGCGGCAGCAGCTCGGTGAAGACGTGGTGGGTGTTGTAGTCGATGTCGATGCTGAGCAGATCGAGTTCCTCGGCAAAACCGCGGCTTGTGAGCAGCGAGCTGCAGCTTTCACGGTTCACAAACTTGCGGCAGATCTTCAGCTTTCCCTCGTTGATGAGAGTCTGGATGCTCACAGGAAGCCGGGCGTCTTCCGCCAGTCCGGCGTCCACCCAGAGGCCGCTCCATCCTCTCAACAGCAGCAGGTTGGTGTTGTTCTCCGCAGGTGCGGTGCCGATTTCGACGAAGCGTTTGCCGCCCTCGCCGATGCGGCGGAAGATCTCCGCCAGCATGCCGTCCTGGCCGTATTGTGAAAAGATTTTCTGGCGAAACGGCATCAGCGCCTGCGGCTCAAGATATTTGGCGTTCTGCATGAGCTGCAGTTCGACGAGTTCGCACAGCAGGCTGGCGGAACGTGCGGCAGAAATGCCGGAGATGTCGATGTTGGCCTTCACCTGGCCGATTTTGGCGAGCATTTGTTTCATGGGATGGATGGTGGGAACGGAACTCAAACTCCGGCGCGTCCGCGCCAGCCGTTGAAGAGCAAAAAGACATTCAGGAGAGTGTTGCCGACGGAACCGGCACACATGAGGCCGATGGCGCCATTGACGGTGGAGAGATCGAGGAAGCATGCCGACAAGGCCTGGCAGCCGAACACCAGGATCGGGCGGATCCACGAATGCCTGACCCAGCCTTTTGACTGCACCGGCATGCTGATGACCGTGATGACAAAGGAGAAGACCTGGAAGCCGAGATAGAACACCAGCTCATGCTCCAAGCCTGCGTATGCTGGCCCCAGCAGCATGAGAAGCTGGTGCCGCAGCAGCCAGCCACCGAGCAGGGCCGCTCCACCGGTCACGACGGCAATCAGGCTGCTGCTGATCCACAGCTTCCAGAGGCGCCTTTGATCCTGCTCGGCGGACATGCGTGGCAGCAAAATGCCGGAGGCAATCGCGAGCGGCACCTGCAGGATCAAAGCGACGCGTCCGATGGCTCCAAGGTCGGCCACCTTGTCGATGTTTCCCATGAAGCCGATGATGAAGGTGGCGATCTGGGCCTCGAACAGGTAGGTCAGGCTGGTGGGAAGTCCGACGATGAAGTGTTTCTTCAACCGCGTGGTGGCGGCTGGATCGGCGGGCTGCTCGAAGGCGGCATACTGTCGCGCTTTGGGAAGCATCCAGCCGAAAACCGAGGGCAGCGGCGCCAGAACTGTGATGATCATCACCGTGATCGCGTCTGCCATGCCTGCACCGATGAGGGCGGCGATGAACAGCAGTCGAACCGTGCAGTTCATGATGGTTTCCCACTGCGGTACGCTGTAGCGGCGGGCCAGGCTCAACGGCGTGGTCATCATCTGCGAGGCGATGTTGATCAACACGGAGGCCAGGGCGGCCGTGACGAGCACAGATGTTTTGAACACCGAGCAGTCGCTGTGCAGCAGCAGATGGACAAACACCGGGATCCCGGTGAGCGAGCCGACGAGAAGCAAGGACGTGCGGAAGCGTGCCGCCGAGGCCATGACCGACCCCAGTTTGACACGATCATGCGCCACCTCGCCCGCGACGGGCATGAGGCCGGTGCCGATGCCGGTGACGGTGAACATGCCGAGCGCAGCCACAAGATTGTTGGCCAGCGAGTACCAGGCGTAGTCCGTTTTGCTGAGCGCCCGGACGACCATGAAAGCGGTGATCATTTGCACGACCCGGCCCAGAATGTTCAGCGAGGCATACGAGGCGACCAGGCTCGCGGCCCGGCGGACACGTTTCATGCACACGCCTTCCAGCGCAGGCAGGCGCAAGCCCTGCCTCGGCGCGTTTATCGTTTTTGGGGAGGCTTCCATCCTGGGAAGCTGATTCCGGCCCGTTACGGGCCGGGGCTGGTTCACGCCCTGACCTCTTGGGGCAGCGGCTTGCCGATGCTGTACACCTTGAAGCCGATTTGACGGAGCTTCGCGTGATCCAGCAGACTGCGTCCGTCAAAAATCCAGGCAGGTTTCACCATGGACTGATAAACGGCCTCAAAGTCGAGTTTGCGGAACTCATCCCATTCGGTGAGCACCAGCAGCGCATGCGCACCGGCGGCGGCCTGTGCGGCGCTGGTGGCAAACTCCACGTTGGGATTGTCGCTTTGAATGGCGAGATCCTTGCACATCTGGGCGGTGGTGACCTTGGGGTCGTAGATCGAGATGGAGGCGCGTTCTTCGAGCAGGTCGCGGCACACATAGATCGCCGCGGACTCGCGCGTGTCGTTGGTGTCTTTCTTGAACGCAAAGCCGAGCACGGCGATACGTTTGCCGGTGACGGTGTTAAACAGCGTGCGCAGAACGCGCTCAGCGAAGCGATGCTTCTGCCAGTCGTTCATGGCAATGACCTGATCCCAGTAGGCGGCGACTTCCGGCAGGCCGAAATGACCGCAGAGATAGACCAGGTTGAGCACATCCTTCTGGAAGCAGGAACCGCCAAAACCGACGGAGGCCTTGAGGAACTTCGGGCCGATGCGCGAGTCCGAGCCGATGGCACGGGCGACTTCATCGACATCCGCGCCGGTTTTTTCGCAGAGGGCGGAGATGCTATTGATGGAGGAGATGCGCTGGGCCAGGAAGGCGTTGGCAACGAGCTTGGACAGCTCGGAGGACCACAGATTCGTCGTGAGGATGCGTTCGCGCGGAACCCAGTTGGCATAGACGCTGACGAGCGTCTCCACGGCGGCCAGACCGGCCTCCGTTTGCTCGCCCCCGATGAGGATGCGGTCCGGACTGTTGAGATCAACGACGGCGGTGCCTTCGGCGAGGAACTCCGGATTGGAGAGCACCTGATGTTTCAAACCGTTCTCGCTCGAAGCAAGAATGGTCTGGATGGCCTCGGCGGTGCGCACGGGGATGGTGCTCTTTTCGACGATGATCTTCGGCGATTCGGCCACCTCGGCGATGGTGCGGGCCACGGACTCGACGAAACGCAGGTCCGCCGCCTTGTTCGCGCCGACACCGAAGGTTTTCGTCGGTGTGTTCACACTGACGAAGATGATGTCCGCATCGTGGATGCATTCTTTGACGGCGGTGGAGAAGAAAAGGTTTCTCCCGCGTGCCTGGCGCACGAGATCGTCGAGTCCCGGTTCATAGACAGGCAGATCGTCGGAGTTCCAGGCCGCGATGCGGTCGGCATTGAGGTCAACGACATCCACGCGGATATGCGGACATTTGGCGGCGATCATCGCCATGGTGGGACCGCCGACATAGCCGGCGCCGATGCAGCAAATTCTCATGATGGGAAAATCAGTTAAGGGTCAGGGTGCGGGCGGGCGCTTTCATCGGCCTGGGTTGGTGCGCGGCCGGACTTTTGAGCAGTTGGGAGAAATATGCAATGGTGTGGTCGAGCCCTTCGGTCAACGGCACTTTGGGCTCCCAGCCAAGACGATTTTTGGCGAGTGTGATGTCCGGCTGACGTTGACGAGGATCGTCGGCGGGAAGAGGGCGGAAGGTGATCTTGGATTTGCCGCCGATCTTTTTGAGCACCAGTTCGGCGAGTTCCAGCATCGTGAACTCACCCGGATTGCCGAGATTGACCGGGCCGGTGAAGTCGTCCGTCTCCATGAATTTCACGAAGCCGCTGATCAAATCATCGACATAGCAAAAACTGCGGGTTTGGCTGCCATCACCATAGATGGTGAGATCTTCGCCGCGCAGGGCCTGGACGATGAAGTTGGAGACGACACGACCGTCGTCGGGAAGCATGCGGGGGCCGTAGGTATTGAAGATGCGCACCACGCGGATGTCCACGCCGTTCTGGCGGTGGTAGTCGAAGAACAGGGTTTCAGCGACACGCTTGCCTTCGTCATAGCAGGAGCGGACACCGATGGTGTTCACATGGCCCCAGTAGCTTTCTGGCTGGGGATGCACTTCGGGATCGCCGTAGATTTCCGAGGTGGAGGCCTGGAAGACGCGGGCGCGGAGGCGGCGGGCGAGGCCAAGCACGTTGATGGCTCCCATCACGGAAGTCTTGATGGTCTTGATGGCGTTATATTGATAGTGCGGGGGGGAGGCCGGACAGGCCAGGTTGTAAATCTGGTCCACTTCGACACAGATCGGCTCAGTGATGTCATGCCGGATGAATTCAAAATTCGGGTGGTTCATCAGGTGGGCGATGTTCTGCTTGCGACCTGTGAACAGGTTGTCCAGACAGATGATCTCATGATCCTGATTGAGCAGGCGCTCGCAGAGATGTGACCCGAGGAATCCTGCCCCGCCGGTGATGAGTATGCGTTTTTTCATTGTTTTTATGGCTGTGTTGATATTCCAGCTATTACTTCGTTGGTTTTGCCGATCTAAACTATGGCTAAATTGTCTTATTTTCGTTTCAGCCGCCTGTTCTTTTTCACCTGCGGACAAGCTGCCGCCATTGGTTGAGTCTTTGCTCCCCCGTTCTTTGTTTGAACTTCCATAAGGTTAATAATTGTTTTATAAAACTCCACATTCTGTGGGCTTAGAAGCGACTAAGTCTTTACTTACCCCTTGGAAGCCTGCCCGCGATTGACCGCAGTGGCGGAACTGACACATAGTCGCGCCATCACAAAATCAGCCCACATCCTGCGCAGCATCGCACTGCTTTTCCTGGCGGCGTGTCTGTGTGCGTTGCCCGCAACGAACCCTAAACTGCCGTGGTCCACGGCAGATCTCGTGGTGTGGCTGGCTGGACTGGCATTTTTCTTCTGGACCGTCTCGCGACTGATGCTGAAACAGGGGCCGAAACCTCACGAGCGGCCGTTCTGGCTGTTTGTACTTCTGCTGGTCAGTTATGGCTGGGTGATCACTTCGTTTCCGAGTGCCGTGGTGGATCGTGCCAGTGGTGGCATCCTGGAGCTGGACAAAGATCCCTGGATGGCCTTCGGAACCATCGACCAGCCGTCGTCAGTGCCTTACATGATTTCGGCGTCGGCGATCATGATGGTGTTTCTGATGGTGCTGGACTTCGGAACCGAAAAGATCGGCAGGGTTTCCCTGGCCTGTGCGATCACCATTTCTGGGTTGACCACAGCACTGGCAGGTCTGTGCCTGCATCAGTCGGAGGATTTGTCCCACATCTGGAACCAGAATCAGGTTCCAGGCTTTGTCTTTGGTCTCTTCTGGTATCACGGCAATGCGGCCGCTTTCCTCAACCTGTGCTGGCCGGTCAGCCTTTGGCTGGCTTTGAAGGTGCATCACCGCCAGAGTCTTCGGCCTGCGGTTCATCAATTGAGTCTGGCTTTTTTACTCGTGGCCCTCCTTCTCCAGATCACCGGGGTCCTGGTCAATGTGTCGAAGACAGGACATGTGTTGCTGTTGCTTCAGGGGCTCCTGCTCGGAGCCCTTTGGCTGAAGTCCGGTCTGCCGATCTTGCCCGATGGAATGCTGATGAAAAAGCGGACCTGGCTGATTCTGTTGA
>DAORHS010000203.1:0-7553 GCA_035438165.1 Prosthecobacter sp. | reverse complement strand
TTTGCCACCCTCATGCTGTCTTCTCTCTTCCCCAAAAGTTAATAACAGGCTCTAACTCCAATATTTTTGAGTGTTTCGAAGCGGCCTGTCGAGCAAAATATACAATAAAGGCAGTGCCTCACGCGGTGGCGCTCAGAGATGGAGGATAGGCCTCCGGCCTGTCAGCGGACTGAGGCGTCCCGCCTTTCTCGTCAAAGGCGGGACGCCTCAATCCATCGTCAGGCTGGAAGCCTAACCTCCGGTGGTGCGCTTCTTCCAATCCTCCAACCGCTTCGCCAGCGTCTCGGCGGTGATGGATTCGGTGATGCCGTCGATGAGGGTTTTCTTTTTGCCGAAGGTCGTCTCGGCGCGGACGCGGTAGTAGAACTGGTTGCCGGACTGCATGTTGGAGTCGTGCGTGAAGCCGACGAAGTGGCGCGGGGCATAGCTTTCCGCCCACGAGTAGAAGGGGCCGATGCTGTTGTGGATGCGCAGCTCGTCCGGGGTGATCTCCACCCGCCGACGGTGCAGCAGCGCCCACAGTCCTGCGAGGACGATGGCCGGAGCCGTCACGCCCCAGATGATGCGGAACAACCAAGGCGCGCCCACCTTTACCAGGACCAGGAAGAACACGAACCAAATCAGGCCGAAGATCAAAAGGAAGATGCTCATGAAGCGTAATCTTCCCGGCGGGCAGTCAATCAGTGTCGGAAGTCCGGCGGCATCAAACACCAACTGCACGCCACGCGATTTCAGCCGCTCCACCAGCTGCTCCGTGCTCGGTGCGATGGCCTCGATCTCGCGGGGCGCTTCGGATTCCGCGAGCGCGGAGTCCTCGCCGGTGCCAAAGACGGGCAGCGGCAGCACGGCGGGCTTGCCACCACCGGAGGGTGTGAGTTCAAGCTTCCAATGATGCTGCTCGCTGCCGACGGAGATCAACACACCATCCTCAACGACGGGACACGGCAGGCCACGTGGAATCTCGACCCGCAGCGGCAGGGCCACGCCGCTCATCTCACGCCGCGCCTCGGCGGCGGAAAGCGTCTCCGTGTGCTCCCAGAGAGTTTCGTTGGTCGTGGTGCTGCCGTTGCCACTGCGGCGAGTGATCTGGCGCTGGCAAAGCAGACGCGCCTGAATGACCTCGCGTGGCGAAAGCACGCGATCAAAGCGCAGCTCGCCCTCCAGCGTGTGTCCGGGCCGGACAGGCGTTTGTTTGAGCCAGAGCGAGGGGCGGCCAAACGCACGCCGCGTTTTGTAACGCCGCCAGACGAGCGAAAGCGGTATCAGGGCCAGCAGCGACGGCAGCAGGGCCAGCGCCGACAGCGGTACCCGCGTAAGTTCACCGCTCACGATGATCGCAAGCGCGAGCGGCCCCTGCACCAGCAGAATCCAGCCTGCGATGATGAGAAAAACGGGCAGGGCGCTTTTCGACGCCTGAATCGTTTCTCCGCTCCACTCCGGCCGCCAGCGCCAGGGCTCTCCCGGATGCTGGCTCTCCAGTCTGCGTGCGAGCGCGGCCTTCCGCGCCTGCCAGCCGCCGCTAATCGAGATTGCGAAGCCTGCGAGCGGAAAGACCAGCGGAAACACGGACATCAGCAGCATCAAACCCCAGCGCAAATCACGAAACAGCACCGCCTGCTCCGGCCGCGCCGGATTCACGAAGCAGCGGAACGGACGGTCCCTGCCCTCGAAGGCGCGGATCTGCGCGTGTGCCCGCTCCTGGAAGTCGCCGATGTTGTCCGAGCCGCCGGTGAGGCCCACCTCCTCGCTGTGGTAAGTGCGTCCGTGGTATTGATAGCGGTAGCTTGCCTCCGCCTTTTGTGTCGTGCCGCCTTTGCTGCCGCGTGAGGTTTTCATCTCCGCGTTTTCAATCCAGCACGGCACATCCTCCCAGCCGCGTGCGGACCACCAGGTGCTGATCGCCGGAAAATAGAGAAAACCGCCGACGGCGAGTCCGGCGATGATGAACGGCAGGCCGAAGAGCACCGCACAACCACCGCTGAGCTGTTTCGCGGGACGCACGGCGTTTGAGGACATTCGGATGGATTTCAGCATGGGTGCAGCTTTGCACAAACCGCCTGACACCCGCAACCATCTCGTGTCATGATGCGGGATGCCTCCCGCGTTTCACCCTCTCGGCACCTCGCACCATGTGGTGCTCGCTCTCACCGCCGGGCTGCTGGGGCTGATGCTGGTCATCACGCGGACGCGCTTCGCGGCGGTGGCAGAGAAGACACTCGGCACCTTGCTCCTGCTGGTCTATCCCGGCACGGTGGCAAGTCATGCGTGGATCGGCTCGCTGACTGCGCAGACGATGCTGCCGCTGCAGTACTGCGACATCGCCTGCCTCGCGGGCGGCATCGCCCTGTGGACGCGACGCCAGTTCTTCTGCGAGATCGTGTACTTCTTCGGCATCGCGGGGACGTCCCAAGGGCTCATCACGCCCGCACTTCAGTATGACTTTCCCGATCCACGCTTCTTCGCCTTCTTCGTGCTGCACGGCGGAGTGACGATCGCGGCAGTCTATGCCGTCACCGGTTTGCGCTACCGGCCCGCCCCGGGCGCGGTGTGGCGGGTCATGCTGTTCTCCGTTTCCTGGTATGCCGTGACGGCCGTGGTCAATGTCATGCTGGGCACCAACTACGCCTTCCAGTGCGCGAAGCCGCTGAACCCAAGCCTGTTTGACCACCTCGGCCCGTGGCCATGGTACAACCTGAGCACCATCGGTCTCGGTGTCGTTTTCTATTCCGCGCTCTACCTGCCCTTCGCCTTCCGCAAGCCCGCACCTTCACCGGCCTGACCACCTCTTGACTGCTTGACCGCGCCCTCGTCCGAGATGTCGCTTTGCATTTCCCGATTTGCCCTCATAATCGCGGCCCTTGCAACCCCACCCCAGCCCGCCCACGAAAATGAAATCCCCCGCATGGTCCACCGACGACAGCGCCGAGCTCTATGGCATCCGCGAATGGGGGCATGACTACTTCGACATCTCGAAAGCGGGCGAGGTCGTGGTGAATTTGAAGGATGGCAAGAAGACGAAACCCGTCTCGCTCGCCTCCATCGTCAAAGGTCTGCGCGAACGCGGCACGCAGCTCCCACTGCTCATCCGTTTCGGTGATCTGCTGCGCTGGCGCATCGACGAACTCAACGAAGGCTTCGCCTCCGCGATCAAGGAGGGCAAGTATCAGGGCGTCTATCGCGGCGTGTATCCCATCAAGGTGAACCAGCAGCAGGAGGTCATCGAGGAGATCACCCGCTACGGTCGCAAGTATCACTACGGTCTTGAGGCCGGCAGCAAGCCGGAGCTCATCGCCGCGCTGAGCTACATGCACGACCCGGAGGCCTACATCGTCTGCAACGGCTACAAGGACGAGGAGTTCATCGATCTCGCGCTCTACGCGCAAAAGATGGGCCTGCAGGTCATCCTCGTGCTCGAGATGCCCACGGAACTCGATTTGATCCTCGAACGCTGTGAAAAGATGGGCGTGCGGCCCACGCTGGGCGTGCGCTTCCGCCTCAGCGCGGAAAGCGCCGGCTACTGGAGCGGCAGCGGCGGCGATGCCAGCGTCTTCGGCCTGAACATCTCCCAGCTCATGCACGTGGTCGATCACCTGCGCGACAAGGGCATGCTCGACTGCCTGCGCATGCTGCACTATCACCAAGGCTCGCAGATCCCCAACATCCGCGCCATCCGCCAGGCCGTCACGGAAGCCGCCCGCGTTTACTGCGGCCTCGTGCAGGAAGGTGCCCGCATGGGCATCCTCGATCTCGGCGGCGGTCTCGCCATCAGCTATGACGGCCTCAAGGGAGCCAGCAGCGCCAGCAGCAACTACGGCACGAAGGAATACTGCGCCGACATCATCGAGGCGATCACCGAAGTCACCGCCGAGGCCGGCGTGCCGCACCCCGACCTCATCACCGAGTCCGGTCGTGCCATCGTGGCCTACTACTCCGTCCTGATCATCAACATCCTCGACATCAACCGCTTCGAGCCCCGCAAGGGCATCGCGGATGTGGAACTCGACAAGGACGCCCCCGCCCTGCTGCGCAACCTTTACGAGCTGCGCCTCGACGCCAGCAAGAACGCCGCCAAAACCTCGCGCGACCGCCTGCAGGAAATCTACAACGACGCCGTCTATTACCGCGACAAGCTGCGCAGCGAGTTCAACTACGGCAAAGTGAACCTGCGCGAGCGGGCACACGGCGAGGAACTCTACTGGGACCTCCTCACGTGGGTCTCCAGCATGAAGGAAAGCTGCGAGCACGACGGCAGCCAGATGGATCGTCTCGACACCATCATGACCGACTTCTATTACGGCAACTTCAGCGTGTTCCAGAGCCTTCCCGACCTTTGGGCCATCGACCAAATCTTCCCGGTCATGCCGATCCACCGCCTCAAGGAAAAGCCGACGCGCAACGCCGTCCTCTCCGACATCACCTGCGACAGCGACGGCAAGATCGACAAGTTCGCCCACTCCCACGGCATCAACCCCAGCCTGCCGCTGCACGATCCGCAGATCGAGAAAGGCCACGAGTACATGCTCGGCATCTTCCTCGTCGGCGCCTATCAGGAAACCCTCGGCGACCTTCACAACCTCCTCGGAGACACCAACGTCGTCAGCGTGCGCATCGACAACGGCAAGGTGAAGTACAGCCGCGAGCTCGAAGGCGACAGCGTCTCCGAAGTACTCACCTACGTCGAGTACGACCCGAAGGACATGCTCACGCGCTTCCGCAACCTCGCCGAAAGCGCCGTCATCTCCAAACGCATCACCGCCACGGAGCGCCGCGAGATCATGGAAAGCTTCGAGGCCGGCCTGCGCGGGTACACGTACTTCGAGAGCTGATTTCGCTCAGGCAAACGTCGCCTTCCGCAGAATCGCCCGCTGCAGCAGTTCCAGATACTGCGCGCAGGGGATTTCGTGGCCGCCGAACATCGCGAGATGCGGCGTGGTCCACTGCGTGTCATGCAGCAGGTAGCCGCGCTCCTTCAAACGCCATTGCAGATGTGTGAGCGCCACCTTCGAGGCCTGCGGCTCGCGGCTGAACATCGACTCGCCGAAAAACGCCCCGCCGATGCTCACGCCATACACACCACCCACCAGCCGCCCCTCACGCCACACCTCCGCACTGTGCGCAAAGCCGAGACGATGAAGCTCATCATACGTATCCATGATCGTGTCCGTGATCCAGGTGCTCTCACGATCCGCACAGCCGCGGATGACATCACCGAAGGCCGAATTCCAGCGTACTTCGAAGGGATGCTGCTTCAGGTAGCGGCCGAAGCGCCTGGGCACATGAAACTCCGTCACCGGCAGGATGCCGCGCATCTTCGGCCGATACCATGAGATCGAGCCATCATCCTCCCCCATCGGGAAGGCGCCTTCGCAGTAGGCGTTCAAAAGGTCCACAGGCTCGATTCGCGGCATGGCGGCAAGTTTATAGTTCCAGGTTTAAAGTTCCAAGTTTGAATCACTCAGCTTGAAACTTGAAACTTGAAACTTGAAACTGTCCCGGATGAACCTCGCCACCCAGATCACCATCGTCCGCATCCTGCTCATCCCGGTCTTCATCGGGCTGGTGATCTACTATGGCGAAAGCGCCCGTGGCGAGCATCCCAATGAGGCGTTGCGCCTGTGGGCCGCCGCCGTCTTCGGCATCGCCTCACTCAGCGATGCCCTCGACGGCTGGATCGCCCGTCGGTTCAACCAGCGCACGCGGCTGGGGGCCATCCTCGACCCGCTGGCGGACAAGCTGCTCATGCTCTCCGCCATCATCCTGCTGAGCTTCACCGCCTGGCGGCAGCATTTTCCACTGTGGTTTCCAGTGCTGGTCATCGGTCGCGATCTGCTTTCCATCGGCGGTGCTTTCTTCATCGACTACTTTGCGGGCAAATTCACCATCCACACGCACTGGACGGGCAAAGTGGCCACCTTTGCCCAGATGGCGGCCATTTTGTGGATCCTGCTCGATCTCGTCCCATCCATGCTCATCTGGCCCACGCTTTTTGCCGCCCTGTTCACTGCTTTGTCCGGCTTTATCAACCTGGTTGACGGCATCCGGCAGTTGAAAGCCGCCGGGGCCGATTGACGCGGGCGCTGCCTAGTGCTCCTTGAACGATGCTCAAAACCGTCGCCATCGTCGGACGCCCCAATGTGGGCAAGTCCGCGCTCTTCAACCGCCTCGCCGGCAAAACCATCTCGATCGTCCACGATCAGGCCGGTGTGACGCGGGACCGCATCACCGCGCAGTGCCGTCGCGGTCCGGCCTGGTTTGAGATCATGGACACAGGTGGCATCGGCGCCAGCACCGAGGACGTTCTGACCGATCAGGTGCAGATCGAGGCCTCCATCGCCCTTGATGTGGCCGATCTGCTGCTGTTCGTCGTCGATGTCGTCGATGGCATCACCACCATCGATCAAAGCCTCGCCCGCGAACTCCGCCGCACCAACAAGCCGGTCATCCTCGTCTGCAACAAGGCCGATTCACCCAAGCGCAAGCTCAACGCCAGTGAGTTTTCCAAATTCGGCTTTCCGGACACCGTCGAAGTCAGCGCCGCCCATGGCCACGGCATCGATGATCTCGTGGCTCTGATCTCCACGCGCCTTGATTTGGAGGAATCCACCGAAACAGAGGATGCCAAGACGCATCAAAACGTCCGCCCCCTCAAACTCGCCAGCGTGGGCCGCCCGAACGCCGGCAAGTCCTCGCTCGTCAACGCCATCCTCGGCCAGGACCGCGCCATCGTCAGCGAGGTGCCCGGCACCACACGTGATGCACTCGACATCCGCGCCACCTGGAACGGCAAGCACTACCAGCTCATCGACACCGCCGGCATCCGCCGCCGTGCACATCTCGACACCGTGGTCGAAATCTCCAGCGTTGATCGCAGCGTGCAGAGCATCAAACGCGCGGATTTGTGCCTGCTGGTCATCGACTGCGCCGCCGGCGCAAAGATGCAGGACCGCAAGATCGCCCAGATCATTCTGGAGGAGCGCAAGCCCTGCATCCTCGTCATGAACAAGTGGGACCTCTTCCACCCTGATGCGCCGCAGAAGGACCGGCTCGAACATTTGGATGAACTCATGCGCCGCGAGTTCTTCTTCCTCAACTACGCCCCGCTCGTCGCCATCTCGGCCAAGAACAAGGACCACATCGGCAAGCTGTTCGTGCAGATCGAAAAAGTGCGCAGCGGAGCGCAGAACCGCATCGGCACCGGTGCTCTGAACCGCCTGCTGGCCAATGCCATCGAGAACACTCCCGGCGCCCTCGGCCGCAGCACGCACAGCTTCAAGCTGCTCTACGCCACGCAGGTCAATGAGGCCGAGGGCTTCGCCATCCCCGTGCCGCACTTCGTCCTCTTCGCCAACCGCGCCTCGAAACTCACCGACAGCTACATGCGCTATCTGGAAAAAGTGATCCGCGACGAGTGGAGCGCCCCCGGCGTTCCCTTCAAGATGAGCGTGCGCGGCAAAGGGCCGAAGAAGGAACGGTAAGGCATTTCGGATTTGCCGCAGAAGGGCAAAGAGGCAGAGAACGCAGAGTTAAGATTTAAAAATCTCTGCCACCTCTGC
>DAORHS010000202.1:0-7566 GCA_035438165.1 Prosthecobacter sp. | reverse complement strand
ATCTCGCATCTTCCGGCCATGAAGTCCCTCCTTCTTCTCGTCGCCGCCATGGCTGCCCTTTCCGGCTGTTCCGGATTCCAGCCCGTTCAACTCGAACACGACGAAAAAGAGCAGCTCGACTACCGCGAAGGCGACTGGCAGCCGAAAAACGGCTGAGGGGCCGGTGGCGCGTGACGCGCATTTGACCATCCTGCGGTACTCGCCACGATGCGGGATGCATCCCGCCTGGTTCCACATCGAAAACGAAGCCGAGATCCCGTCACCCGCGCTGCTCTTCTACCGCGAGCGCATCGAGCATAACCTGCAGCTCATGCTCAAGATCGCCGGCGATGCGAAGCGCCTGCGCCCGCATGTGAAGACGCACAAGAGCGCCGCGCTCATCGAACGCCAGGTGGAGCTCGGCATCACGAAGTTCAAGGCCTCAACCATCGCCGAATCCGAGATGTGCGCCGCGTCGGGCGCGACGGATGTGCTGCTCGCCATGCCCTGCGTGGGCATCAATGCGCAGCGCCTGGCCGAACTCGCGCTCAAGTTTCCGCAGGTCAGCTTTTCCAGCATCGCCGATGCTGAGGAGACGATCCGCTTCCTCGCCGCCGCTGCGCAGCAGCACAACGTCACGCTTGGGGTCTTCATCGAACTCGACTGCGGCATGAGCCGCACCGGCATCGTGCCCGGCGACGAGGCGGCCATGCTGGTGCACGTCATTCACGACACGCCGATGCTCCAGTTTCGCGGTCTGCACGCCTACGACGGCCACATTCATGATGAGAGCCTCGATGTGCGCCGTGAGCGCTGCGACGCCGCCTTTGAGCCCGTGCATCAGTTCCGCTGCCGTTTGCAAGGGGAGGGCATCATCGTGAAGGAACTCGTCGCCGGCGGTTCACCCACCTTCGGCATTCATGCGACACATGAAGACCGCACGCTCAGCCCCGGCACCACCGTGCTGTGGGACTTTGGCTATGGCGACAAATACCCCGCCGACCTGCCCTTCCAGCCCGCGGCTGTCCTGCTCGCCCGTGTCATCAGCAAGCCCGGCCACAACCGCCTCACGCTCGACCTCGGCCACAAATCCGTCGCGCCCGAGAATCCGCATCCCCGCGTCCGTTTCGAGGAACTGCCCGACGCCGTCGCCCTCATGCAGAGCGAGGAGCACCTCGTCCTCGAAACCGAACGCGCCCACGAATTCACCATCGGCCAGGCCCTCCACGGCATCCCACGCCATGTTTGCCCATCCGTCTCGATGCACGGCGAAGCCTATGTCATCGAAGCGCGCCGATTCACCGAACGCTGGCCGATCACGGCACGGAACCGGCGGATCACGGTGTGAGGAAAGCAAGTCCGCCTTCCCTTTCTGTTTGTTCCGTGTATTCCGTGGGCCATTCCCATGAACCACTGGCTCCTCAAATCCGAACCTGATGTCTTTTCCTTTGAGCACCTGAAGGCGCGCCCGAAGAAAACGGAGCCGTGGAACGGGGTGCGGAATTATCAGGTGCGGAACATGATGCGGGATCAGATGGCGGCGGGCGATCTGGGGTTCTTCTACCACTCGAGCTGCGCCGTGCCGGGCATCGCGGGCGTGGTCAAAATTGTGAAGGAGGCCTATCCCGATCACACGCAGTTTGATCCGTCGTCCGAATACTTTGATCAAGGCAGCAAGCGCGAGGAACCGCGCTGGCTGATGGTGGATGTGAAGTGGGAGGCCGACTTCAAGACCTTCGTCACGCTCGACATGCTGCGCGCGGATCCGAAGCTGGCGGACATGCTCATCCTGCGCCGTGGGAACCGGCTTTCGATCACGCCGGTGGAGACGAAGCATTGGGAGCGCATCTGCAAGCTGGGCGGGCTATGAGACGGCGGCAGGCATGGGGAGCATTGCCAACGCGACAGCGTTTTGGAGTGCTCCAGCCCTCTGGAGCTTTCCGCAGATCGCGAGACGTTCGAAAGCGGCGGAGGGCCGCCGCAGTCCAGGACGCTGTCGCGCCCGCGTTGGCTATTTCTCCACCACCACGTCCTTCACGCTGACGGTGCCGAAGGCGAAACCGACGCTGAGGTTGGTCTTGGCGCGGGCGAAGGAGGCGTGGTCGTAGGTTTTGACGAAGTCGCCCACCTTGACGGTGGCCTTGGAGCCGCGCAGCTCGACGCTGACGTTCGTCCACTCGCCGGGCTTGAGTTTGAGGCCGGGCTCGGTGCCGGCGGCGATGGAGGTGTGATCGGCTTTGCCCTCCGGCGGGAAGGCGCGGATGGAGGCGCCGGTCTTGCTGAAGACGATGCGGAAGATGTGCCCGTCATCGCCATTGCTGGTGAAGACGACGCTCTTGGTGGTCTCATCCGGTTTGAAGGCGAAGCGGATGGTGGCGTTGGTGTAGGCGAGGTCGTAGAAGATGATGGGTCCGTGATCCTTGAACTTCTTGTAAAGCTCGTCGTCCTGCGTGCAGGTGGCGATGTTGTCGGCGAATTTCCAGTCGCCGCGTGAGGCACGGCGTGTTTCGAGTTTGGGTGCGGAGAAGTCGTCTTTGAGCAGGAGTGCGTCGGCAGCGATGGCGGCGGTGGCGAGGAGGAGGAAGAGGGCGGTTTTCATGGGGAGAGACGGGTTAAGAGTGATGGGTTATGAGTTATGAACGAAGTGGAATGAGCATGGTGGCGGTCCCATAACCCGTAACTCATAACTGGTTTTGCTCAGGGCAGCATCTTGGCGACGCCGTCGAAACCGGGGCGGACCTTGCCGTCACGGTCGATGAGGGGCAGGGGATTCTTCACGCGGCCGAGCGGGCGGACGCCGGGAGCGTTCGCTCCGTCGAGGCCGAGGTCGTCCTTCATCGCCTCGGCCAGCGCTTTCAATTTCGTGACCTGATCGGTGTTTGCGGCGGCGACGTTTGTGGCTTCGCCGATGTCGGAGTCGAGGTTGTAGAGTTCGCCTTTGCCGAGGGAGAGTTTCCACGGGCCGGAGCGGACGGCTTCGAGCTTGAAGCCGCGGTAGTAGTAGAAGGCGTCACGCGCCTTGAAGGAACCGGCATCGCCGAGGAGAAGCGGTGAGAGGTCGATGCCGTCGATCTTGCGATCCACCGGTGTTTTGCCGCCGCCGAGAGTGGCGAAGGTGGGCAGCCAGTCCATGTGCGAAGTGATGGCGTCGGTTTTGGAGCCAGGAGCAACTTTGCCGGGCCACCAGGCGAGGGTGCAGACGCGGATGCCGCCTTCGAGCGTGCTGCCTTTGCCGCCGCGCAGTGGGGCGTTATTGGCGCCGTGGTTGAGCGGGCCGCCGTTGTCGCTGGTGAAGATGACGAGTGTGTTCGAGTCGAGCTTGAGCTCGCGCAGGGTGTCGAGCACCTGGCCGACGGCCCAGTCCACTTCGCGCACCCAGTCGCCGAGCAGGCCCATGCCGGACTTGCCCAGGTATTCTTTGCCGGGGTAGAGGGGGAAGTGGACGGCGTTGTGCGGCAGGTAGAGGAAGAAGGGCTTCTTCTGATGCTCGCGGATGAACTTCACGGCGCGTTCGGCGTAAAGCTTGGTGAAGGCGTGCTGGCCGTCGGCCTTGACGCGTTCGACGACGTTGCCGCCGTCGAGCATCGGCAGCGGCGGCTGGGTGTTGCCTTTGAGGCCGGTTTCAGGGTCGGCGTCGCCCTTGGCGTTTTTGCCTGCCTTGGCTTTGGCGTTTCCCTGGGGCAAGGGTTGGCCAGGATTGCTCTTCGAGCCTTCGGAGGCGAGGCCCATGTCGTTGGAATAGGGGATGCCGAGGTAGCTGTCGAAACCCTGCGCGGTGGGGAGGAACTCCGGTTGGTCACCGAGGTGCCACTTGCCGATCATGCCGGTGGCGTAGCCGGCGTCCTTGAGGACTTCGGCCACGGTGATCTCATCGGGATTCAATCCGACGGCCGAGGCGGGGAAGAGCACGTGGGGGATCGGCAGCACGCGCTTGGGATAGCAACCGGTCATCATTGCCGAACGCGAGGGGCTGCACACGGGCGCGGCGTAATGACTCGTGAGCTTCATGCCTTCTTTCGCCATGCGGTCGAGATGCGGCGTGGCGTTTTTCGAGCCGAAGGGACCGATGTCGGCGTAGCCGAGGTCGTCGATGTTGATGAGGATCAGATTCGGCTGTGCCGAAAATGACGAAACCAGAATGGCGAATGACGAAATTAGGAAAGCGAGGAGGGGTTTCATGAGTCGGGATTTGAAAAGGGGCAGGCAGCCGGGTTGTGACGTTGTGAGCGGCGGAGCGCTGGGATCGAGTAGGAGGACGAGTAGGAGCAGGAGGACGAGCGGGATGTGCGTGGCGGCACGCCGTTTCGATTTGTTAACCTTGGACCTATGATGGTCTCACGGATCCACCAGCAGCGGCATGTACATCGTGTTGCCGGCGGGGATTTCGGGGATCTTGCCGTCGGGCGGGAAGGTGGTGGGGATGGCGGTGTGGAGTTGTTCGGCGAGCTTGGCCTGGGTGTCGGCGTGCTCGGGTTTGTCGGCGAGGTTGGTGAGTTCCTTTGGGTCTTTTTCGTGATCGTAGAGTTCTTTGCCGGCCTTGCCTTCATCCCACTCGGTGTAGCGCCAGCGGTCGGTGCGCAGGGAGTAGCCAAAGATGCGGGGAGCTGGCGCTGCATCGGCTTTTTTACCTTTGCCCTTTCCTTTGCCACCACCGCCGCCGCGGACGACCTCGCTGAGCACCCAGCCGCGGCCTTTGGCTGTCGCGGGATCTTTGAGGATGGGCGCGAGGCTTTGGCCCTGGAGATTGTCCGGCGCTTTGACGCTGCAGAGTTCGGCGAGCGTCGGGTAGAGGTCGATCAGGCCGGCGGGAGCGGTGGAAACGGCACCTTTTTTCGCTCCGGGACCGGCGATGATGAGCGGGACGCGGGCGCTCTCTTCAAAGATGCTCATCTTCTGCCACAGGCCGTGCTCACCGAGGTGGTAGCCGTGGTCGCTGGTGAAGACGACGATGGTGTTGTCGGTCAGGCCGAGGCGGTCGAGCGCGTCGAGCACCTTGCCGGCCTGGGCGTCCATGAAGCTGATGCTGGAGAAGTAGGCCTGCACGGCCTTGCGGCGGAGGTCGTCGGTGAGTGTTTCGTGTTCCTTCTTGTGGGAGCCGAGCGCAGGAGCGGGAACGTCCTTGATGTCTTCATCGACGCCCTGAACGACGGGCATGTCCGCCTCGGGGTAGCCTTTGAACCACTTCTCCGGCGAGACATACGGCGTGTGCGGGCGGAAGAAGCCGAGAGCGAGGAAGAACGGGCGGTCCTTTTGCTTCGCGCAACGCTCCAGCACCCATTCGGCATCGTGAGCCTGGAGGCCGTCGGTGTGCTGCTCGTCCGGCCGTGGGGAGGCATACCAGCTCAGCGTGCCGCCGAACGAGCCGGGGGTGAGGGAGAAGATGTCCGGGTGCTCGATGAGGCGGTCACAGCCGACGGGATTGAGTTCCATTTCCCAGGAGGCGGGATCGTCATGGCCGTTGGTGCCGATGGAGTTCGGGACACCGTAGTGGTAAAGTTTGCCGATGCGGGCCGCGAAGTAGCCATCGCGCCGGAAGGCCTGCGGCAGGCTGACGTGGTTCGGGATCGTCTGGCGGAAAAGCTGCGAATTGGTGATGATGCCTGTACTGTTCGGATAAAGGCCGGTGAGCATCGAGTTCCGGCTGGGACCGCAGAGCGGGTACTGGCAGGCGGCGTTCTGAAAGCGAACGCCACGGGCGGCGAGTTTGTCCAGATTCGGCGTTTTGACCAGCGGGTGGCCGTAGCAGCCGAGGCTGTTGTTGAGGTCGTCCGCCATCATGAAGAGGACGTTCGGGCGGGGGGCGGCGTGAAGGAATGATGCAGTGAGCAGGACGGCGGTGAGAAGGCAGGTCGGAAGTCTCATGGGAAGCGCCTGAAACGGCGGGGCCAGGGGTTTCTTGCGATGGTCTGAATCAGCCGGCCGGGGTGTTTTTGAGCATTTATATGAAGGTGCCGCTGCGGGATCACCCTTAATCCGCTCGGCACATTCCCGTGATAGGGACTCACCAAGTGGAAACATCTCATAATAAGCGGCTTGGAAACAATTTTTGAAGACAAAAAAATCGAACGAAATCTTGCCAAATGCTTATCCGTTTGAGCATATTCTGTATCCACAAATTTAGATTTATCCAGGCAGCGCATGAGAAGCCCGTCTCCGCGCTGCCTGTTTTAGCGTCTCCCCAACCCAGCGGTCCATCCTATTTCATGAAGCATCTGCGTGCCCATCGTCGTGCCATCAGCAGTCTGATGTTAGTTCTAATTGCGTTCTGGCAGATCGCGCAGCCCTTGCAGGCTGCGACGGTTTACTGGGACACTGATGGTAGCATCGTTACCAATGATAGTGCCGTCGGCACCGGACTCGGCGGCACGGGAAACTGGGACTTGGCGACCTCCAATTGGTGGGATTTGAGCAGCCTGGGCCTCTGGCCAAACACCAGTGATGACATCGCCATTTTCAGCGGTCCGTTTTCGATTCTTCCAACGCTTCGCACTGTGACCCTGTCTTCCGGCATCATGGCCAACCAGCTGCAGTTCTACCGCAGCGGTTACACACTGACCGGCGGTGACCTCACCCTCGCGGGCACCACGCCTGGTCTCTATGCCCAGATGGGCGAGTCGGTGACGATCAGCAGCGAGATCAAAGGAACGGTAGGCCTTACCAAGAGCGGCGGTGGTAGCATCCGCCTGACCAACGCCTCGAACAGCTACGCAGGCACGGTGAGTATCGCCGGTGGTTCCCTGATCATCAGCAGCGAGGCTGCACTGGGCGGCATCGGAGCGGTTAATGTCACGTCTGGAAATCCCACGCCGTCCAGTGTCAGCCCGCTCGGGTTTAACGGTGGCTCGCTGGTGCTGGACGGCTCAGCCGCCGGCTTTACTTTCTCGCGGAATCTGAACCTGGAGGGGCTTGGCCCCGTGGGTGGCGGTGGAGCCGCCTTGCTCAGCGTCGGCAACAACACGCTTTCCGGCGTTGTCACCACGGCCTCAAGTGCTCAAACCCCTGCGACTTTCCGCAACACCCGTATCAGTTCAGTGAACGGCACGCTCACCCTTTCCGGCACACTCAATGTTCTGGG
Organism: Prosthecobacter sp.; assembly: GCA_035438165.1. GTDB lineage: Bacteria > Verrucomicrobiota > Verrucomicrobiia > Verrucomicrobiales > Verrucomicrobiaceae > Prosthecobacter. The sequence goes on along the minus strand of DAORHS010000202.1, from coordinate 512 downwards.
CGCGGCTGGCACTACCATCACAACGCTGGGTGGTTTGAACCAGTCTGGAGTCGGGAATTACAGTCTGAATGGAATCCTTTCCGGCACAGGAACTCTCGAAAAATCGGGCAGCGGCACCTTGTTCTTGAATCCTTCAAATACCTCTGGCTTCGCTGGTCGGCTGCGCATCAGCGCTAGCGCGACCGGCCAGCAGAGCAGCGTCCGGGTCACCTCGTTGAACGATGGGGCCAACACCACCTCGGTTTTCGGCACCGCGAACAGTGGGACCACGAGTGCGCCGATCGACATGAATGGCGGCATTCTCGAGATCCGCTCCGACGCCAGCCTGAACTTCGGGAAGAATGTCTATCAGCGGGCCTCCAGTACCATTTTCGTGGGTCAAGCCGTGGGTGGTGCGGGAGTGAACGGCACCGTCACCTTCGGCAACATGTCCTTCGAGGACAACATCACGACCACTTTCAACAGCCGCAATGGCTACGGCGTTAGCTTCACCACCGCGCCGGTGAACTGGG